>CAZJBC010000020.1:0-18233 GCA_964543805.1 uncultured Brevundimonas sp. | reverse complement strand
GATCTGGGAAGGTCACCGCCAAGTGGTCGTGCGCATGGGCAAGACCGACGCCTACAACGCCGTCGCCCCCGCGTTCCTGGACATCAGCCCGAAAGAAGCGGCCGAATACGCGCCGAAATGAGGCCGGTCAGCCGAGGCCCTTGCGGACCTTGAGCACATTCCACAGGAAGATCAGCATCCCGGCGATGGCAGCCAGTTCCCCCGGCGAAATGATCGGCGCGATCTTGGTGTTTCCGCCCAGAATGATCACCAGGATGGGGATCATCCAGACCACGGCGAAGTTAGACAGCCAGAAGTTCGCCCAGGCCAACTTTTCGGAATATTGGCCCTTGGCCAGGGTATAGAACGTCCCGAAAATGCTCATCTGCACAAAGCCCAGCAGATTGAGGTGGGCGTGGGCCGGCGCCATCACATGATCGCCCGCGATGCCCATGTAGACGCCCCAGCACATGCCGATCAGCACGTAGATGGGCGCAACGGTAAAGAAGGCCAGCGAGACCTTTGGCATAACGAAATCCTCCCCCAAGGTTATGACGAGGGGAGAATAACGCGGGTGATGGGTGGCGGCAATTGACCGGTCCGGCAGCCTACGATTCCGCCCCGCCGAACCGCTCTGTCCATTCGGCGGTCTGCTCGTCCTCGATCTTGCGGAAGAGGACGTCCGGCGTGGTCACGACGTGGCCGGGGGCCAGGCGCGACAGTTCGGCGCGCGCGTCGCTGGTCGGCCAGTCGGCAGAGTCCTCGCCCACGCCTGCGCAGATCGTCGACGCGGCCGTCGGGATGAACGGCGCAGCCAGCCGGCCGTACAGCGCCACAAGGTTCAGGGCCGTGCGCACGATCACCGCGGCGCGGGCCTCGTCGGTCTTGAACGCCGTCCAGGGGGCCGCTTCCTGCAGATATTCATTACCCAGCACCCACAGGGCCCGCAGCGCCGCCGCCGATTTGCGCAGCTCGATGGACTCCATCAGCGAGGTCAGCTCGGTCAGGCCGGCCGAGACATCGGCGAACAGCTTTTCCTCGATAGGTCCGACCTCGCCGCCCGCCGGCACGACGCCGCCGAACTTGGCTTCGTTGAACTTGAGGATCCGGTTGACGAAATTGCCCAGCACATCGGCCAGGTCCCGGTTCACCGCGCTCTGGAACTGCTCCCAGGTAAAGGCGGTGTCCGAGCCTTCCGGCGCGTTGGCGATCAGGTACCAGCGCCAGTAGTCGGCGGGCAAAAGGTCCAGCGCCGTGTCCATGAAGACGCCGCGTTTGCCGCTGGTCGAGAACTTGCCGCCGTACCAGTTCAGCCAGTTGAAGGCCTTGAGCCGGTCGACCATTTTCCACGGCTCGCCGCTGCCCAGGATGGTGGCCGGAAAGCTGACGGTGTGGAAGGCGACATTGTCCTTGCCCATAAACTCGACATAGGCGACGTCGCCGGCGCCCTTGTCGGTGCGCCACCAGCGCTCCCAGTCGCCGCCCGTGGCGTTCGCCCACTCCTGCGTGGCCGCAATGTATTCGATCGGCGCGTCGAACCAGACGTAGAAGACCTTGTTCTCAAAGCCCGGCCGCGGCTTGCCATGGCGCGTGACCGGCACGCCCCAGGCCAGATCGCGGGTGATGCCACGGTCGATCAGGCCCTCGTCCAGGTGCTTGTAGGCGATGGAGCGGGCCAGCGGCTGCCAGCTGTCGGCCCGGTCATCCACCCAGCCGCGGATGCGATCCTCGACCCTGGTCTGCAGCAGATAGAGGTGGCGCGTATCGCGCACCTCCAGGTTTCGTGAGCCGGATATCACCGAATAAGGATTGATCAGCTCGACCGGATCCAGCAGCGAGCCGCAGTTGTCGCACTGATCGCCGCGGGCTTTTTCGTAGGCGCAGATCGGACAGGTGCCCTCGACATAGCGGTCGGGCAGGAAGCGTTTGTCGTCGATGGAATAGACCATCTTGTCGACACGTTCCTCGATCAGCCCGTTGTCTTCCAGCACCTCGGCGAAGTGCTGGGTCAGCAGCCGGTTTTCCTTGGACGAAGAGCGTCCGAACCAGTCCCAGGACAGACCGAAACGCTTGCTGACATCGGCCTGCAGGTCGTGCTGTTCGTCGCAATAGGCGCGCACGTCCTGCCCCGCGGCGGCCGCCGCCAGCTCGGCCGGGGTGCCGTGTTCGTCGGTCGCGCAGATCAGCAGCACCTCGGCGCCGCGCGCCCGTTCAAAGCGCGCATAGACATCGGCCGGCAGCTGGGAGCCGACCAGATTGCCCAGGTGCTTGACGCCGTTGATGTACGGCAGGGCCGAGGTGATCAGGATACGGGCCATGGGCGCTCCCCTACCCCGACGCCCGCCTTTACGCCAGCCATTGCGCCAGCCTGGCGGTCAGGTCCTTTGCATCGCCCGCCAGCTCCAGGATCTTGTGGCGCGAGATCTCGCCCGAGCGGATGGTGATGTCGGCCTTGCGCAATCCAAGCTCGCCCGCCAGCCAGGCGATCAGGGCCGTATTGGCCGCGCCTTCCACCGGCGGCGCCGAGAGCCGGATGCGCACCGCTGGCCTGCCATCCGCATCGGCGATGATCCCGTCCAGCCCGTTGCGGCTGGCCCGCGGCGTCAGGCGCACGGCCAAGCGTACGCCGCCGCTGGTCTCGGAATAAGGCAGGGCCGGATCGGCCAATCAGAACAGTCCCTTGAACACGAACGCGGCGGTCTGAAGAATCCGCGTCTCCTGGCCCTGGCCTAGCGCGATTCCGATTGGTCCCGAACGAATGGCGTGGCGGGCCGTGTCTGAGAATTCGGCATGAATGGGTGTCGCCATCAATTCACAGGCGAGCGCGCTAGGGATTGGTTCGGCGCTCCATTAAGGTTGATCCAGTGAGAGCGTCCATTGGAGAGGACCCCTTCCGTGCAAAGCTATGTGCCTGTCGTATTCTGCTTCGACGCCGGATACGCGCCCTACGCGGCCGTATCGATCCTGTCGCTGATCGCCAACGCCACGACCCCGGTCAAAATCTACTGCATCGCGCCTTCAGCCGCGGCCCGCGCCCTTGATCCGATCGTCGCGCTAAGATCCAGCCTTGACGCGGACATTGAACTTCTCAGCGCCGATGAGTCCCTTTTCAGCGGCTGGCGCGAAATCCACCATATCAGCCGTGCGACCTACCTGCGGCTGCTCATCCCCGATCTGGTCCCCGAAGCCAAGGTCATCTACCTGGACTCCGACATCGTCGTTCAGGAGGATTTGACCGCGCTGTTCGAGACCAGCCTGGGCGATGCGGTGCTGGGGGGCGTCATCGATCCAGCCGCGTCCACATCAAGTCGCATGCCGCGGCCGGCCTCTGACCCCTACGTCAACGGCGGGGTGCTGCTGATGGATCTGAACGCCCTGAGGCGTGAGAACTTCTTCGAGTCTTGCCGCGACATCAATGACCGGTTCGGCAAGGCGGTCACCTGGCTCGACCAGTGCCTGATCAACAAGTTCGCTGAAGGCAGGAAGGCGGTCCTGCCGGACCGATGGAACCGTCAGATCTTTTCCAACTGGACCGGCGCCTAGCAGTGGCAGGATATGCTGAGTGAGGGTCACACAGCGATCGTGCATTTTGTCGGGGATGTGAAACCCTGGATGGAATGGTGCAATCCGCCGGTGGCCAAGCTCTGGTGGCACTACGCCCGCCAGATCGACAGCGGTCATGTTCAGCCCACCCGCATTCGCACGGCGAACCAGGCCCGCCGTCTGGCGCAGATTCTTGATCGCAATGAAGGGCTGATCCGACCGTCCGCCCGCTGGAAGTCGATGGTTCCCCCGCCGTTCAAGACCGCGGTTCGCGCCTTGCTGGGCCGCGCCTGACAAACTCCCAAACTTGACCGTGATCGCTGTTAAGGGCAGGTCAGCCTTCCCTTCGGAGCGCCGCCTTCATGACCACCCTGTTCGATCCTCTCAGCCTGGCTTGTGGCGCGGTGCTCAAGAACCGCTTTGTCCTGGCGCCCCTGACCAATCTGCAGAGCCATGCGGACGGACAGCTGAGCGACGCCGAATTCCACTGGCTGACGATGCGCGCCCGGGGCGGCTTTGGCCTGACCATGACCTGCGCCTCGTCGGTCCAGGCCTCGGGCCGCGCCTGGCCGGGCCAGTTGGGCGCCCACAATGACGCCATGTCGCCGGGCCTGACGCGCCTGGCCGCCGCCATCAAGGCCGACGGCAGCCACGCGGTTGTTCAGCTTCACCACGGCGGCATGCGCTGTCCGGCCGACATGCTGGGCCATCCGCCCGTCTGTCCTTCCGACAACGCGGAAACCGGCGCCCGGGCCATGACCCTGGCCGAGGTCGAGGAATGCCGCGAGGCCTTCATCGCCGCGGCGGTGCGTTGCCAGAAGGCCGGCTTCGACGGGGTCGAGCTGCACGGCGCCCACGGCTATCTGCTGTGCCAGTTCCTCAGCAGCGAGATCAACCTTCGCCAGGACGCCTATGGCGGCCCGCTGGAAAACCGCGCCCGCCTGTTGCTCGAGATCACCGACGGCGTTCGCGCCGCCTGCGGCCCGGCCTTCAGCCTTGGCATTCGCCTGTCGCCGGAACGGTTCGGCATGAAGGTCCCGGAAATCCGCACCCTGGCCCAGCAGCTGATGAGCGGCGGCAAGGTCGACTATCTGGACCTGTCGCTGTGGGACGTCTTCAAGGCGCCCGAAGACCCTGCCCTTGGCGAGCGCAGCCTGCTGGGCTGGTTCACTGATCTGGACCGGGGCTCCACCCGCCTGGGCGCGGCCGGCAAGCTGACTACCGGCGCGAGCGTCCGGCGCGCCATCGACGAGGGCCTGGACTTTGTCGTCGTCGGCCGCGCCGCCATCCTGCACCACGATCTGCCCGAAAGGATCGCCGCCGATCCGGTCTTCACGCCAACGCCCCTGCCCGCCAGTGTCGATTATTTGCGCGCCGAGGGTCTCAGCGACGCCTTCATTACCTATATGCGCACCTGGAAGGGCTTTGTGGCGGACGAGGCGGCTTAAGCCGGCTTGGCCCGCCGGCCGCAAAAGGTCATAAGGGCGAACTTGGCGAAGACATCCACATCGGGCCGGATTAGCTCAGCGGTAGAGCAGTGGTTTTGTAAACCCGTTAAGCCGCCTTTTCGACCATTTTCAATGATTTTCACCCACCGCGATGTTCCCTTGTAAAACAAGGCGTTTGAGAACCAATCGTTTTCAGGCATCCTCACACAGTTACAGCTTTCTGTGCCCCATGCGCTCCCCGCGCTAGGGCTCGGGGCACGACCTTCAACGCTTGGCGGCGGATGACATGGCAAAGGCTAACCTGACTGACAAAGCCGTGAGGGCGGCAAAGGCCCCGGCTGGCGAACGCCTCGAAATTTGGGACAACGGGTGCAAGGGCCTCTGCCTTCGCACGTCCGACCAGGGCAAGGCGTTTTACTTCCGGTATCGGGCGCCCAACGGCAAACAGCCCCGCGTCAAGCTGGGCGACTTCACCGATCAATTTGTACTGGCGGAGGCTCGGATCAAAGCGAACCGGCTGCGAGTGACGGTGAGCGACGGTGGCGACCCGGCAAAAGATGCGCGCGAGGCAAAGGCGAAGGCAAAGGCGGAGGCCGCCGACACTTTCAACGACCTGGCGGACCAGTTTCTAAAGGCGTCTGAAACCGGCAAATGGAAGCCCCGGCGAAAGCACAAGCGGGCATCGACCATCGTGGGTGAGCGCGGCGTGCTGGATCGCTACATCCGAAAGGACCTTGGAAAACTTGCCCCGGCACAAATAGACCGCCGCCGCATTAAGGCCCTGCTTGGCAATATGCAGGACGCCGGGATCTGCGCCCAGACCGTCCGTGCCCATGCCGTCATTCGGCAGGTTTTCGCCTACGCCATCGCGGAGGAAAAAGCGGGCGTGGTCAACAATCCCGTTATTGGCCTTCAATGCCCGGTGACAATCCAAGCTCGCTCGCGCGTCCTGACCGATGGCGAGCTAAAGGTGCTTTGGGCGGCCCTGAACGATCCGAGCGGCTTGCGGCATCCTCCCGCAAGGGAGGGCGATGAGGGCGATAAAGTCACAGTGGGGCGCCCGGCGCGGATTGCTCTGCAACTCGTGTTGTTGCTGTTGCAGCGGCGCGGGGAAATAGCCGGGATGCGTGTTGACGAGTTGGACCTAGATCGGGGCCTGTGGCTGATTCCGGGCGAGCGGATGAAAAGCGGGCGCCCGCATTTGGTCCCGTTGCCGCCGCTGGCCGTCACCCTGATCCGTGAGGCCTTGGAGCTAGCCAAGTTCGGGCGCGAGGATCAGCCGCAGACGGTTTTTCCCGCGCGCGGGAACCCTGCCAAGTCAATCCGGGCCGATAGCGTGACACACGCCCTGACAGAGCTTTACGGAGCCCTGGAAATTGAAGGGGCCACGGTGCATGACTTGCGGCGGACCGGCTCAACGGCGCTCACGTCCGAACGCCTTGGGGTGAGCCCGTTTATTCGCTCTCAGGTCTTAGGCCATGCCTCCGATACTGGCGGCGGCTCGGCGGTTTCGTCCGCGCACTATGACGCCAACACCTACATCGCCGAAAAGCGCCGCGCGCTCGAAGCGTGGGAAGGCCTGTTGCTCGAAATCGTGGGCGTGCGGATCAGACCGTCCAACGTCCGCCCGCTGATTTCGGCTGGGGCCTGAGCGTGGCCGGGCGCGGCTGGCAGGCCTTGCTTGATGCAGAGGCCTTGGCACGGCGCAAAATCGGGGATGTGCAATTTGCGGGCGGTGATATCGGGCTGACGGTGCGCGCATGGTGGCAAACGGTTTCGGATGTGCTGAACGGTTACAGCCGACTGATCGCTATGGGCGAAAATGTGACGCCACCGCCCGTGGAAATCGCAGTAGTGCTCGGAAATCTTGCCGCGTATCTGGCAGTCGGCAAAATTCCGGGCCCCATCGCCGACGCTGTGACCGAGGGTCGACATGCGCCTGGGCCAACCGAATCCCGCGACATTGGCCTAGCCGTGGCATACCGCAAGGCATGCTTGCCAAACGGCATTGAGCACTGCGGCGAGACAATCAAAATCAGTGACCCGCACGCCGTAAAAACCTTGCAGGGCCTTTTTGGCGTCTGCCGAACAACCGTGCAGGGATGGGTCAAGAATTGTCCCGCCGCCTACCTTGGGGCCAATCCGGTAGGTGCTGAACTTTTGACCGACATGACCCGCTCGGCCGGGGCGCGTTATTTGGGAAGCGGCCGATCAAACATAGCTATTGGCGCGCGAGCTACCAAACGGCGCCCAGACAACTAGGCCAGTTCGCCGTGCGGTGACGCATCTGTCGGGATCGACGATTCAAGCCTTCCACGCTGCTTCATGCAGCACAGAGAAGGAGATTGAACACCGTGACAAATTTTGAGCGCGAGCGTTTTCTGGCGCCACACGTTGTCCTTGATCGGACAAGTCTGAGCCGCACGACCTTGTGGCGCCTTTGCAAGAAGGGCGCATTTCCCGAGCCCGTGAAGGTCAGCCCTGGCCGCGTTGCCTGGGCAGAATCGGCCGTGACAGCATGGGTTGCCGCCAAGGTGCAGGGCGCGGCATGACCCCTCAAAATCGAAACCCCGGCGCTGCGAACGCCGGGGCTCCTGAGGCCTGTTCAACGACCACGCCGAACACGCCCAAGATAGCACCAAACCCTCTGGTCGCCAATCGCGCACCGCTTGCCGTTGGGGGCCGGTCATGACCGGTTTTGCCTATTCCCCGGACGTGGTGGCGAGCCTGGCGCGGCGTCTATTCGGCGAACCTAACCGCCGCCTTTCGACGGGCCGGGAATTGAGGTGGGGTCGCCGGGGCTCGCTTGCGGTTCTCCCTGAACGCGGCGTGTTCTGCGACCATGAGGCGGGCCGGAGCGGCGGCGTCCTGGACATGGTGGTTCATGCCGGGGCCGCCGCTACCCGTGGCGAAGCCGCGCGCCTGCTAGAGCAGGGCGGGGATTTTCCCCTTCCCGACACCGATTGGCAGCGTTCGCACCGGCAATTGACCGAGGGGAAGGAACGGACGGAACACAGGCTTGCCGCCTGGGCGTTGTGGAAGGCCGCAGGGCCAATCGCCGGGACGGTGGCGGAAGCCTACCTGCGGACCGCGCGGGGCGTCCATGCGCCCCTGGAGCAGGCGGACGTGGGCTTTCTACGAGCGGCGCCCTTTTATCCCTACAAACCCGATCATCACCGCTTCCCGGCGCTATTGGCGGGCGTGAGGGATGGCCGTGGCAAGCTCACCGGCGTGCATCTCACCTATCTGCAGCCCGATGGGCGCGGAAAGGCAGAGGTGACGCCATCGCGCAAGATGGCGGGGACCGTTGCGGGCGGCCATGTTCGCCTGATCCCCGGCAATCGCCTGGTCGTGGCCGAGGGCTTGGAAAGCGCCTTTTCCGCATGGGACGCCGCAGGTGACGCCCAAGACGGCTCTGTCGGTGACCTGGGCGCGGTGGCGGCCATGTCGGCGGCGGGCGTGAGCGGCCTGGAGTGGCCGGCCGATACCACCGCACTGATAATCGCGCCCGACCGCGACGCCAGCGGGACGGGGGAAAGGGCGGCGCGAGAGCTAGCGCGGCGCGCCAGCGCGGCGGGGTTGTCGGTGGGCTTTCTATTTCCGCCCGAGGGGTGCGGAGATTGGAATGACGCGGCGCGCAAAGGCGGTGTGGCATGAGCCGTGCGCTGGTAGTCCCCTACAATCCCACCGATGATTGGCCGGAACCAGACCTTTCCGTTTTGAGCGGCCCGCACATTGCGCCGCCGCCCTTCCCTCCCGTCCTGGGCGATTGGTGGAGCCGGTGGTGCGAGACGACCGCGCGCGGGGCCAGCGCGCCCGTGGACTATATCGCCGCCTGCCTGTTGGCGATTGCGGGCGCGTTGACCGGCAATGCGCGCGTTGTAGAAGCCGCGCCAGGTTGGACTGAACCGCCGATCCTCTGGGCAGTGTTGGTGGGCGCGCCGTCGTCGGGAAAGTCACCGGCAATGGATCTCCTGGTTTCGATCCTGGGTGGGTTCGAGGCTGAGTCCGCGCTGGCCTTTGGCGACACGTCACGCGAGCACGCGGCAGCGGTGGAAGCTGCCAAGGCACGGCGAGAGACGTGGCAGGCAAGCGTCAAGATTGCGGTCAAGGATGGCATACGTCCGCCACCGCAACCGGCCGACGCAGAGGAACCGCCGACGCCCGCCCGGCCGCGTGTGAGCCTTTCCGATACCACGCTTGAGGCGGCGGCCCAGATTGCGTCTGGAAACCCCAAGGGCCTGATCGTGGTGCGTGACGAATTGGCCGGGTGGTGGCGAGGGTTCAACCGCTATGGCGGGGATGGTGAGCGCCAGTTTTGGCTTACGGCGTTTGGAGGCCGTCGCTATGTAGTGGACCGCAAGAAGGTCGCCGCGCCCGTCATCATTGACCGGCTGGCAATTTCTGTCCTGGGCGCGGCGCAGCCAGACGTTCTCGCGACCATGCTGGACGGCGAGGCCGATGGTTTTGCGGCGCGTTTCCTCTACGCCTATCCCGCCCCGGTGCAGGGCTTTTCTCTGGCGTCGGAACCAGTGGATGTTCAGCGGGCAACCGCCGCCTTGGCGCGTCTGAGAAACCTGGCGCTTGTTGACACCGGCCAAGGCGAGCGGCGGCCATTTGTCTGCAACCTGACGCACGACGCTGCACGCATGTTTGAGGCGTGGTGGCGGGAACGCCAGACCGAGGCCCGCGAGGAAACCGGCCTTTGGGGAGGGTGGCTTGGAAAGCAGAGCGGCCAAGCGTTGCGCCTCGCCCTGATCCTGGAGCACCTGGCGTGGTGCGCGCCCTCCGCCAATAGCGCCTTTAGCGCCGATAGCTTCCCGCGCGAGGTGGGCGCGGGCGCGATGGCCGGGGCGATTGCGTTGATCGACACCTGGGCCGGTCCGATGGCCAAGCGCGCGTTTGGGGCGTCATCCGCATCGCCGGAGGAAGCCGACGCGGCGGCTTTGGGCCGGTGGCTGAAACGCAAGGGCCTCGCCACGTTCAACGCCCGAGAGGCGCGACGATCCAGCGATGGGCCGGGCGGACGGTTGGCCAATGCCAGGGCGATGGCTGCGGCTTGCCGCGTCCTGGAGGGTGGGGGCCTGATCCGTCATGTCGGTGGGCGAACCGGCGATGCGCCTGGGCGCGCCCGGCAAGACTACGCGGTATACCCGGCCTTGGCTGGGGGCTAACGCGCTAATGGCGCTATTGGCGCTTTTGGCAATTCAGAAAAGGACCGGCTGCAGGCTGGGGATCGATGCAAAAGTAGCATGGAATAGCATGGCCAGGAATTTCCCCGGAACATCGCCCGCGCGTTCGAGGCAGGCGACGCAGACGGCCGCATCTGACTAAGTCCATACCTGCGAGACGTCCGCTTCCGGGGCCAAAGCCAACGACCGCTTCCGACCCATAGCGGACATTCGAGACCTGCGACCTAAAAGGCAGCCCCGTCAGCATGAGCGACCCTTTTTGGACGCCTTAAAATCGGGGAACGGTCGGCGCGTGGTTGAACGACGGCAATGGTTTGACGGGCGGCGCTCCGTGCCTGAGCAAGTCAGTAACTTCCGCTATAATTATCAAACCGACCATGAGCAGAACCACAGCGGTCATCGTCTTAAGCACTTTACGGTTCGCTTCTGTCTGGGGGCCCTTAGGCACGGGGTCTTTTCCACATGAGATAGGCCCCGACCCCGTTGAGCGCGACAGCCGACCAGATCACCGCGAGCCCGGCCAGGTCGGCGTGCCTACTGAAGCCGCGTAAGGCGAATATCAGATACACCGGAAGCGGCGAGCATCAGGAAAAACTCTGGCTTCGTTTTCATGGCGGACCATAACGCGACGCTGAGGTGAACGCTAGCCTTCGGTCACGTCACTGCGGCAGTCCGGCCGAAGAACGGTTCCAGCACCGCGCGGATGCCGGCGGGTCCATGCACCGTGCCGAAGGGTGGCGGGTTCGTGTGGTCGCGAATGTCCGAGACCAGCTTGGTGCCTCGTCTCAGTTCAGCGGCTCCGTCAGCTTCACAAACGGTTGGACGACAACATTCGGGGACGACGGGGTTGTGGGCATGAAGCCTTCCCGCGTTCTGAGCTGTCGGCATGATCGGGGCCTTAATCGACAAGACTCGACCCGCTCGGATTCCCAAGCGGCCGTCAAATGTTGCGGACCTGCATCTGCGATATAAGGTCTGCGCCTCGCTTCAAATGGAGCGCACGAACCCGAGGACGAAGCATGCGACGGAGATCCTTCCTGATCGGGGCCGCTGCACTTCCACTCGCCGCATGTGCGCCGCCGGTCTTATCGTCGCCGGTCGGATCGGGCATTCGGCTGGAGCACGTCAAGTCCTGGTCCGCCCTGCATGGCCAGGCCCTGCTGGCTCTGAGCGGGACCAAGGGCGTGCCGGTGCGCCACACGGTCGACGCCTGGCGCATGACCTATCCTTCGAAGGACTCCGCAGGACGCACGATCCTGCTGAGCGGTCTCCTGGCTCTGCCGCGCGGCGTCACGCCGCGCAGTCTGGTGAGCTGGCAGCACGGCACCTCGACCAGCCGAACCGACGTCCCGTCGAACCTCTCGGTTGATGGGATCGCCGCGGCGATCATCTTCGCGGGGACCGGGCGAGCGGCGATCGCGCCGGACTATCTAGGTCTGGGGGTCTCGCCTTTGGTTCACACCTACATGGTGGCCGACGACGCCGCTCGCGCCGTCATCGACATGTTGGCGGCGGCCGGCACGCTACCGGGGGTTCCTTCGACCCCGCCGTTCCTGGCAGGTTTCTCCCAAGGCGGCCACGCCACCATGGCCGCACAACGGAACTTGGAGGCGGTCGGCCAGAAGGTGTTGGGCTCGGCGGCGGTGGCGGGTCCGCATAACCTACGCACCATCACCTTCCCCAATGCGTTAGCTGGCGGGGCGCCCACCCATTCGCTCTATCTGAGCTACTTGGTCAGAGGCTACGCGGCTCGCTACGGCCAGCCCATGGACAGCGTGCTGACGCCGCAGTTCGCGGCCCTAGCCGCTCAGCTTTACGATCAACCGCCCGAGCCAGAGGCGATCGTGGCCGCCCTGCCCAAGACGCCGAGGACAATGTTCCAACCTTCGTTCCTGGACGCAGTCGACCACAGCGGTCCGAACTGGCTGCTGCAGGCCATGAGTGACAACGAGGTCAGCCATTTCACGCCCAAGGCGCCGGTGCGCCTTTACTACGGGCGCAGCGACCGTGACGTGCCGCCGCGCGAAGCCGTGCAGACCGCCGCCGAGATGCGAGGCCGTGGCGCCGACGTCACCGCCTATGACGTGGGACCCTACGACCACTTCGCCTCGTTGCTCTGGGCCACGCCGCAAGCCTTGGCCTGGCTCGACAAGCTTGGCGGCTAGGTCGCCTCGCGCTTCCAAAGCCAGTCGGTGAGCACGCCTACCCGGGGCTCGATCACCTCGGCGGCATCGAGGCAGATGTCCTCGCGGTAGCGCGACGGGATGAGTTCCGCGCCGTCCGGATAAGCGCCTCCGCTGGGGCGGTCGTAAAAGGCTCGCAGACAATGACCGCTAACCACCCTCCCGAGACCTTCGGAACGTCTCCTAATGGGCAGGGCCGTATGTTACATCTCTCTAAGCGCAGGGGGCCGTCCATGTTCATGAAAAAGGAATTGACCGCCACGCTTGCCAACTCTGAGATCGGCGCGACAGGCGAAGGTGTCCTACAGATCGTGTTGGAAGCTGAGGGCCGCAGGGTGACGCTCAAAATGACCGAAGCCGAAGCCCGCTTCGCTGCGTATGCACTCACCCATTGGGCGGATGTCAGCATCGGCCTTTCGCCGCCGACGCCCGACTACATCAAGCCCCTGGAAGAGAGGGGCAACAACGTTGTCCCATTTTCTACCTAATGCCGGGGATTAAGGGATAAGACCGCTAACCACCCTTATCGGTGCTGGCCTGGCGCTCCAAGGCGACCCATATGGTTGGTGGCCCCTAGCCTCCCGCAGGCGGGTCGAAGTCGAGATAGACCTGTTCCGGTTTCAGCGGCTGAAAAGCGTTGGATTGGATAGTGTCGAACACGACGACCGACACGATGTGCGCGGCCCCTTCCTCCGGCTGCTCGGCCTTAGCCAAGATGCGGTGGCTCTGGGTCTCCAGAAAGTAACAGGCAGTTTGGCGACTGGAATCCGGACAAAATCCCACATCGATCCTTCGCAAACGCTCGGTTGTAGCTGCCAAAGCTTTCTCCCTCAAGTTTGCGCACTGATCTGGAAAGATCGATCCGCAATCGATCCCGAAGGGCGGCGTCTTTCCATCCGCCAATGCGAAGCCGATGGACCGCAGGATTTGATAGCCCTGACGCGCCGACCCCTCGTTGGGCGCGGCGATAAAGGCATCAATCCCGCCGTTCTCACGGCAACGTGCCGTCAGCAATAACTGACGCTCGGCACCGTCAGATTGGCGCGGTCCGATGGCCGCGCGCGCCGCGCCGCCCTTCGCGCCCATAGCCTTCGCGGCAGGGTCCTTGCCATCATCGGCGGGGCCGTCGTCTGCCTCGCCAGTCAGGACGCGCATGACGTGGACGGCGTTGCCGATCACATCGGCGGGGCGCTTTGATTTAGCCATTGTCTCGTTCTTTCCACTCCGGAAGCCCGGCGGCCAAAATGCGTTCAATGCGGCGCCGGGTAGCAGCGGCTGCCTTCTCACCGTAGCCCACCCACTCAGGCCCCTGAAGACGGCGAAGGTGCGTGCGCTGAAGGGCGAGCGACTTGCGCCAAATCTCTTCGGATGGCCATTTGCTTTTCACGGACCGGCTCCATGCTTTCCGCTAAGCATACAGGAAGCCGGGTCGCCGGGCGAGGCTAGTCAACCCCGGTGGATTTCAAACTGATGCAGTCCCCACCAGCCCAATCGTCACGAATCGTCTAGCCGCAGCCATGGATCAACCTTCCGAGGTTTCGACCAACAAGGAACCTCTGTCGTCACTCAGCTTCGATCATGCGGCGCTCCCGGTCAGCGTATTTAGTCTGCCCGGAGGGCTCCAGTTCGCGTTTCGGTGCGGTCACGGTGATCGCGGTAATACTCCAGCCCGCCGGCCCTTTCGCCCAAATCAGGCGCATGGGAGCGTTCCAATATCTGCTGTCGTAGCCACTGCGGCTAAAATGATAGAATTTGTAATCGCCTCGAGTTTCGACGCTCGTCGGTGACATGCCGCGATATGATTGAAGGAGAAATCCCTCCCCGGCCTCGAAGCGCTTGGGTGGATCACCCGCCAGGTCCCGCTCCGGCTCCAGGACTTTCAAGGCTCGCAAGATTTCGCTCCCGGGCACGACTTCTGTCCGGCCATTCACCGAAAGACCGACTTGGGGAGCCAAGTGCTTTTCAAGTTCATCGCTGTCTTTTGCCCGAGCCTCAAGCGTGTCCAGGACCTGACGGGCCGACCTGACGTCACCGGACAGACGCTTGCAGCCGTCGATAATTATGGCGAGCGGGAAGCTCTGCCCGTCTGGCCGCAACGCTTGATCCTCACACCCGGTCATCTGCTGAATCACAAATCGCATGATCGCGTCGGCGACAAGTTCTTGAGGATCGAGGATGCAGCTTTCATTGCCCGGATATCGAATCTGATGGGTGGGGGTCCAGACGCTGATACCCGGCCGGATCGCCGCATCATCGCAAACCATGGCCGTTTCGCCGTTCAGAATTCTTCTCGCGTCCGGATTGTCGAGACGGCGTTCGAATTCCTGGCCAATTTCGACCTGCATGCGCGTCAGTTTTGCCTGGAGGCCCTCCCAGGCTTGCGGCGCGCCCTGAAACGTCATGGCCGGCGCCGATTTCCAACGGGGTTCGTAGATACGAATCTCAGCAGGCCCGGTCCGCCGGCCTGAGACCTCAATCAGATAACCACGGCTAGACTTGAGCCCGGTCCAATCAACATAGACCCTTGCGACGACCAGCCCCTTGGCGACCAACCTGCGGACTGGCGAAGAGTCGAAGGCCGTGGGCGCTAGAGCCCCGTGAAAGGCGTCGTCCGTGGGATCATATCCGATGTCAATCGGATCAGCGGATCGCACTGAGCATTTCGGGCCGCACGTAGACTCAGGCCGTAACTCCCCCATGGTGTAAAACCCATCACCATCAGCATCCCTCGCGGCCTCACGCGTCGCTTTTGGCAGACCGGCGAATTCCTGGGCGTCGAGCTTGCCGTCGCGGTTGCGGTCCTGGTCGATAAAAAAAATTCGATAATCTGGCGCTGGCTCCTTAACGCTCACCAACCAAGGCCGCATTTCCATCAGCGTGAGGTAACCGTCCCCGTTGACGTCGACCGCCATAGAGCGGATCGCTTCTGGCAGCGCCTTAAACTCGATCGGACTCAGCTTGCCGTCATGATCCGCGTCGGCTGCGACAAAAGCCTTTTCGATTTCGTCCGGCGATTGAGCGGATGCACCCGCCGCCACCAGGATAAGGACAAATGCGACAGCGGTCGTCAGGGCTCTCATCCCGCGCCTCCTTCAAGCTGCCAGGCGGCGACGTTGCCCCAAGGCGGGCGGGTTAGGCAAGGGTCAGGGCCTTCCGGCAACGCTGGGGCTTTCATCTCAGTCGAACAAATCCCGCACCCTCAACCGATATTCCCCAGATCGACAGCCCATCAGCCCATCTGGACAGCCATCCTGCCAGACCTGATCGTATTTCCCACCCCTCGTTGTGATTTTGGAGTGACCGCGCGGGATCGTTTCCATGAAAATGGGTCGAAGCCGCCCGGCGGCCTGTCGTGTGAACGTCCGGAAACCGGAGTTCCCCGGGAGTCCGTTCATGGCGCATTGCAGGCTCTTTTTAGATTGTCACTTGGCTGCTTCCCATTCCGGAACGGCGCCCCCGGTTCAACGCTGGCCTAAAAGTCAGAATCGGCGTGCCTTCGCGTCATGGAAATTGACCCAGAGCTATTCGCGTAAAGGCCATCCGCAATGCGCTGAATATCTGAGATCGTGAACTTTTCGGGCACGATTCAATCCTCCTCCCCCAGAGTGAACTTGAATCCGGGGTGACGTCCAAGCTTAACCGTGAATTTGAAGTTAGAGTTCCAGTTTGGAACCTTAAAGCCAAGCTGGCCAAGGTCCGCTACCTGACCAGGATCAAAGGTCCACTTCCGACCCATAGCGGACTTTCATAGCGTCTGCATCCGAACTGCACCGCGACAGGCTTAGCTTGTTTGCATGAGGCGGCTTCCCCTGACCACCCCTAGCGGAAATGCAGCTGTGTCCCGGTGTCGCGGGATGAAGCCCGATATCCGCTTGGCTGCGTCCCTAGTTGTTGCCAGCGTCTTGGGTCTGGGGGGCTGCAACCCCAATCCGAAAGACACCCAAATCATCGCCAGGATCAGGTCACCCGACGGGAGGCTCGAAGCGATCTATGCGGCGGATGTCGGAGGAGGCGCTGCGGTTGGCACTACAGAGGAAGTTTTTGTAGTGGAGCCTGGAGCGTTCCCGCGCCTGAAAGAACGAGTGTTCAGCGAGGAATGTGTGCACAACATAGTGCTGACGTGGGAAACGCTCCGAACACTGAGGATCGGGTACGATATAGGGTCTGACATTCGCGAGGACACGGGCGTAGCTAAGCCGTCGATACTCTCGGTATTTTCATCGGGCTATTGGACCTACGGCCACCCGCATGGAACTCAAGTACGCTTGGCTCGCGTTCTCACCCCGCCCGATGATAGCTGCTAACCACCCAAAGGCGACGCTGGCAGCGTCCGTTGACGGCATTGGCCGTCCAGCGTCAGCTTTCCGGCCTTGGCCCGGAGCTATGAGACCCTTGCCATGGTGCTCTGAGCTGTTTTTCCTTAAGCGGTGGCAGAACATTTAGGTCAGGCCCAGCGATGACGCCGCTACCCTCCGGCGACAGCAGTTCGACGCTCTCAATTTGCCAACGAACGGCCTTGTCATTTGTGCAGTTCAACGTGAAGCGAGCGCTGTGCCCGCTATCGTCGATGTAAGCGTAGAATTGGGGCCAGTCGGCCTCCACACCCACTCGCCAGCTCAGCCAACCAAAGATCGTGGCGGCTATAGCGGCGACGGCGCTAACAATGCCGAGTAGCATTTCCAGGTTGCGCTCCCAGTACTGAATGGTGTCACAATCAGTGCCAACACTATGCGGTCAGAAAATTACATCACGCCAGCAGAACTTGCTGGGCGATTAGGGGTTGGCGACGCAGTGGAGAAAATCAGTGGGATCGGCGCTTAGGTCTTACGCGGACTTGACGCTAACCCGTCCCATTCACCGCG
Source organism: uncultured Brevundimonas sp. (assembly GCA_964543805.1). Lineage (GTDB taxonomy): Bacteria > Pseudomonadota > Alphaproteobacteria > Caulobacterales > Caulobacteraceae > UBA5005. The sequence continues at coordinate 1,026 of CAZJBC010000020.1, read as the reverse complement.
ATTCAACCGAACGAGGCTAAAGGCTCGATCCTTCCACCCTTAGACCTTGGACAAAATGCCATGCCAGACCAGATGATGATCTATCGCACCCTTGCAATCGCGCCAGCAATGGACGGAGAGACAGCGGTCCTAACATTCATTTCCGAACAGGGCCTTCCGGTCGCTGTGCAAGTTTCCCGCGACGCGTTTCGTAGATTTGTCGCGAAAGCCAATGATACCCTTGCCTCCCAGTGAAGTACCTCTTGGCCCGCTCTGGCCAACACGCCATATAGGCCGCTGCGCGGGTTCTGGGATCGATTTTTGTGCCCCATATGTGCCCCAAACAGCACAGGCGATTTTGGATGAATTTCCAACTTGCTGAATTTATTGAACTAAGCCGGATTAGCTCAGCGGTAGAGCAGTGGTTTTGTAAACCAAAGGTCGGGGGTTCAATCCCCTCATCCGGCGCCATCATCCGCGAGGGGCATCAGGCTTGAGCGTCCGCGAAACCATCACCGCCCACGCTGAACAGGCCCACCGGCGCAGCCTGCAAATGGTGCGCGAGGCGATGAGCACGCGGCTGGGCCGGACCGATCCGGATCTGGCCGCCCTCGCCGAGCGGCGCGACATGACCATCCCGGGCCCCGGCGGGCCGATGCGCGCGCGGCTCTATGTGCCGGCCGGCGCGGCGCGCAGGACCCCGCTGTTGCTGTTCTTTCACGGCGGCGGCTTTGTCACCGGCGATCTGGAGAGCCACGACGCCCTTTGCCATCGCCTGGCAAACACCGGCGCCATCCGGGTTCTGTCGGTGGAATATCGCCTGGCTCCGGAATCCGCCTACCCCGCCCAGCTGAACGACGCCCTGGCGGCGGCAGCCTGGTTGAAGAAGCACGCGCCGGCGATCGGCGGCGACCGGCGGCGGCTGGGCGTGGGCGGCGACTCGGCCGGCGGCTATCTGGCCATCGCCACGGCGGCGGCCCTGCCGAAGCTGTTCCGGGCCCAGGTGCTGCTCTATCCGCTGCTGCACCTGGACGATGAACTGTGGGC
>CAZJBC010000019.1:0-18423 GCA_964543805.1 uncultured Brevundimonas sp. | reverse complement strand
TGTGGGCGCGACTGTCTGGCCGTTGCGGGTCCAGCCCTCAACCTTGCCGTAGGACAGGCGCAGGGTGAAGTTGGCGTCCGGATAGAGGGTGTCGCCATAGACGGCGAAGCTGGCCTCGCCGATCCTGGCCTGGGCCTGTTCGATGGGGCTGGCGACCTCGGCGTTCCAGGCCTTTTGCTGGGAAACGCCCAGCTCGTCGATACGGCGCAGGAAAACGATCATCGGATCGGTGGAGGCCTCGATGGCGGGCACACCGCCGTCCCACAGTTGTTTGCGCAGGGCCGGGTCGGTCAGCTTGCTGGTCGAAAGGCGCGCGGCCAGGCGCTCAGGGCTTTCATTGCCGAGGATTTGGCGCACGGCCGGATCGTCGACCGTGAGATATTCGCGTAGCTTGAGCATCCAGAACTCGAGCTTGGCCTTTTCGATGCCGCGGTCGACCGGATAGTTGTCCAGCACCTGGCGCTCGAGAGCCGGCAGGCGGCTGGGGGCGAAGGCGGGCAGACGGTCGGCCTCGGGCTTGGCCCGCTCGCGCGCGCCGCGCACCAGCTGGCGCGCCCAGTTGAACAGGTCCGAGCGGTTGCCGGCGGCGCTTTCCAGCTCGCGGTAAGCAAGGTACCGGACTTCGTAGGCCTTCTGGGCCTTTTCGATATCGCTCCAGGGATCACCGATACGGGCGGCCAGGGCCGGATTGGCGCGCACACGGGCGCGCAGTTCGTCCTCCTGGGCCTGTTTCGAGGCCATGAAGGCGCGGTCATAGAGCGACAGGTCGCGGCCATAGTTGCCCTTGAAGGTGTTCTCGGCGCCGAACAGCTGGTCATAGGCGACACGGTGCGCCTCGGGGCTGGTCTCGCCGTACTGGATCAGGCGGCCGCGAAATTCCGACAGCTGTAGCTGGCTGACGCGAAAGGCGATGTCGCGGGCGTCGGCCAGCTGGGCCATGGTCATGATGCGGTCGGACGACCCGGGGTTTCCCGCGGTGAACACCGGCTCGCCCGCCTGGGGAGCAACGGTAGACCAGGTCAGATGTTCGGGCGTCGCCAGCGGGTGACCGCCATCGTAGAGGCGCAGAAAGCCGATATCGAGATCGAAGCGCGGAAAGTTGAAGTTGTCGGGATCGCCGCCGAAATTGGCTGTCAGATCCTCGGGTGCGAACACCAGGCGCACATCCGTGAAGCGCCGGTAGCGCTGCAGCTTGAATTGGCGGCCGCCGAAGAAGGCCAGGGCCTCGCAGCGGAATTTCGTGTCAGTCCCGCAGGCGGCCTGTTCGGCGCGGGTGAGGGCCAGATTGCGCGCGTCGCTGTAGTCCTTGCCGCTCTTGCCGGCTGTGGCGGCGTTGATCTGGGGCGTGATGTCCGTGATCGAGACCAGCACCTCGGCGTCCATGCCGGGACAAAGGCGCTCGTCCTCGCGCTTGGCCGTGAGGAACCCGTCCTTCACATAGTCACGCCCAGCTGCGGACAGATCGCCCTCGCAACCGGCGACACAGTGATGGTTGGTCGCCACAAGACCGTCGACAGAGACAATCGAGGCCGAACAGCCGCTGGACAGCCGCACCGCCGAATTGCGCAGGTGATCGAGCCAGGCCTGATCGATCACGGCGCCGATTTCGGCCCGGATCCTGTCGATGGGCGCGTGGTCAAAGGTCCACAGCCCTTCGGCCGCACGGGCCTGGACGCTGACCATGGCGGCGACGACGACGAGCGCGGTTAGCAATCTTGAGTATGTCATGTGCGGCACTCTAGCGCGGCAATGGAAACCGGCAAGCGTCCCCGTCGACCGCGGCGGGGATTGACGCTGCGGCCCGCCCGACGCAGAAACGCCGCCACATTTGAAATCCGAAAAGAAGGACTATTCCCATGGCCGACATCCGCTTTGACGGACAGGTAGCGATCGTCACCGGCGCCGGCGGCGGCCTTGGCCGTCAGCACGCTCTGGAGCTGGCCCGCCGCGGGGCCAAGGTGGTGGTCAACGACCTGGGCGGCGCGCGCGACGGCTCGGGCGGCTCTTCCGCCGCGGCCGAGGCCGTGGTGGCCGAGATCAAGGCCATGGGCGGCGAGGCGATCGCCAACGGCAGCTCCGTCGCCGACGAGGCCGGCGTTGCGCTGATGGTCAAGCACGCCATGGACGCCTGGGGCCGCATCGACATCCTGATCTGCAACGCCGGCGTGCTGCGCGACAAGTCGTTCGGCAAGATGGAAATCCCCGACTTCGAATTCGTCATCGACGTGCACCTGATGGGCACGGTCATGCCGATCAAGGCTTGCTGGGACATCTTCAAGGCCCAGAACTATGGCCGCGTGCTGGTGACCAGCTCTTCGTCCGGCCTCTACGGCAACTTCGGCCAGGCCAACTATTCCTCGGCCAAGCTGGCGGTGATCGGCCTGATCAACACCCTAAAGCTCGAGGGCGCCAAGAACAACATCATCCTCAACGGCCTGGCGCCCTGCGCCGCCACACGGATGACCGAAGACCTGATGCCGCCGGAAGTGCTGGAAAAGCTGAAGCCCGAATATGTCTCGCCGGGCGTCATGTACCTGGTCAGCGAAGAGGCGCCGAGCGGCGTCATCCTGTCGGCCGGCGCCGGCGTGTTTGCGGTGGCGGCCATGTACGAGACCGAAGGCGTCTGGCTGGGCGAAGGCGGCCTGTCAGCCGAAGAAGTTCGCGACAACTGGAGCAAGATCACTGATGTCACCGGCATGAAGCACCTGACCTCGGCGGGCGAACAGACCGGCAAGTTCATTCGGAAAGCCAGCGGGGGCTGAGGCCTCTACCCCATCAACATCTTCACCGCCCGGTCGAACGCCTCGGCCGCCGCGCCGGTGGTCAGGGGTTTGCCCTCATCGGCGGCGACGCGCAGCGCCACGTCGATGGGGATTTCGGCCAGCAGCGGCACGCTCATGGCGCGGGCTTCGGCCGCCGCGCCGCCGCGGCCGAAGATGGGAATCTGGGCGCCAGTGGAATCCTGGAAATAGGCCATGTTCTCAATGACGCCGAGGATGGGGGTGCCGGTCTTGCCGAACATGCTGGCGGCGCGGCGGGCGTCGATCAGGGCGATCTCGTTGGGGGTGGAGACGATGATCGCGCCATTCAGTGTCAGCTTCTGGATCAGGGTCAGCTGAACATCGCCAGTGCCCGGCGGCAGATCAACGATGAGCACATCCAGCGGATCACCCTCCGTCGCCCAGCGCACGTCGTGGATCATCTGGCGCAAGGCTGAAGAGGCCATGGGCCCGCGCCAGATCATCGGAGCGGCTTCGTCCACCAGGAAGCCGATCGACATCAGTTTCAGTCCATGGGCGCGCAGGGGCTCAAGCTTGCCGTCGATATAGTCGGGCTGGACATTGCAGCCGAGCATGGTGGGAATCGAGGGGCCGTAGACGTCGGCGTCCAGCAGACCAACCGAATGGCCGGCGCGGGCCATGGCCAGAGCCAGGTTGACGGCGACCGTGGACTTGCCCACGCCGCCCTTGCCGCTGGCGATGGCGATGACGCGGCCGACGTGGTCGGGGGTCTCGGCGGTCTCGGGTGGACGTACGGCGGCCTTGGGATCGGGCGGGGCCAGGGTCGCGCCACGGCGAACGCGGGTGACGCCGGGAGCCGGCGGGGCTTCGGACGCCGTCAGCACAACCTGGGCCTTCGCAACGCCCGGAATGGCCAGCAGGGTGCGCTCGGCCGCCTGGCGGACGGGCTCGTAGGTTTTGACGTGCTCGCCCGGAACCTCGATCATGAAACCGGCGCGGTCTTCGCGAAGCGACAGCCCTTGCACCAGACCGGCGTCAACCAGCCCCCTGCCGCTGAGCGGGTCAGCCAGGGCGTTGAGGGCGTCGAGAACTTGCTGGCGGTCGGTCATGCCGGGTTTGTCTTGCACATCTTGGTTTGTCGCCTCATATCGGAACCACTCGCGGGAAACACTAGAGATTCTCGCCCGCGCCCCTACGCGAGCCCCCATGCCCTGGAACGACAGCTCCAATAACGGCGACAAGCCAACCCCTCCCAAGGGACCGAAACCCAGTCCCTGGGGCGATCCCCCGTCCGGCGGTTCCGGAGGCAATTCCGGCGGCGAGTCCGGCGGCCCCAGCGAGCCGACACGCCGGCCGACGCGCCGGCCCACCGGCGGCGGCGGCATGCCCCCGCCTGACTTCAACGACCTGGCGCGGCGCTTTGGCAGGCAGTTCGGCGGCATCCTCGGCGGCCTTGGCGGCGGCGCTGGCGGCGGCGGCGGGGGGGTGGGCATGAATGTCTTCGGCCTGGTCGGCGCTGCAATCGTGGCGTTGTGGCTTGCCTCCGGCGTCTATGTGGTGGCCGCCAACGAGCAGGCGGTGATCCAGACGTTCGGCGCCTATTACGGTCTGGCGGGGCCCGGCCTGCACTATCGCGCGCCCTGGCCGATCCAGCAGGTGACGCGGGTCGGCACCTCCAATATCCGCGGCCTGAACGTCGGCGGCACTCAAAGCGCGCACACCGAGGACGAAAGCCTGATGCTGACGGGCGACAAGGACATTGTCGACGTGCAGTACACGGTGCAGTGGCGGGTGGTTAAGCCGCAGGACTATCTGTTCAATCTCAAGGACCTGGGTCCCGACAGCGACACCGCGATCAAGGCAGTGGCGGAAAGCTCGATGCGCGAAGTCGTCGGGCGTAACGCGCTGCAGCCGATCATCACCACCGCCCGCGGCCAGATACAAAGCCAGGTGGCCGACCTGATGCAGCGCATCCTGGACAGCTATGGCGCAGGCGTGTCCATCGAAGAAGTGCAAATCAGCGGCGCGCAGCCGCCGCCTGCGGTGATGGACGCTTTCCGCGACGTGCAGTCGGCGCAGCAGGACGCCGAAGCGCTCGCTAACCAGGCCCGGGGCCGGGCCTCGCAGGTCACCCAGGCCGCGGTCGGCGACAAGGCCCTGGCGATCCAGGGCGCCGAAGGCGAGGCGGCGGCCTTCAACCAGGTCTATGCGCAGTACAAGCTGGCCCCGGCGGTCACCCGCCAGCGGCTCTACATCGAGACCATGGAGCGCGTGCTGCAGAATTCGCAGAAAATCATCGTCGATAACAAGGGCGCCAGCGCGCCGATCATCCTGCCGCCCGACGCGTTCCGGCCAAGACCGGTCGCCCCGGCCCCGGCCGCCGCACAGGCCCAGGCGCCCGCAGCCACCTCAAGGGGGCAACGCTGATGGCGATCAAGCAATCCACCCTGATCGGCGCGGCCGTCGTCGCGGTCGTCGCGCTGATCGTTTTGTCCCAGACCCTTTACGAGGTCGATCAGACCGAACAGGCGATCATCCTGCAGATCGGCCGGCCGGTGGGTGGGGCGATCACCACGCCCGGCCTGAAGGCCAAGGTTCCGTTTATCGAAACGGTGGTCAAGTTCGACAAGCGCAGCATTCTGCTGGAGCCGCCGGCTGACGAAATTGTCGCCTCGGACCAGGAACGCCTGGTGGTCGACGCCTATGTCCGCTACCGGATCAAGAATCCGCTGAATTACTACCGAGCCTTCCAGACCGACCTCAACGCGGCGACGCGGATCGACCGGCTGGTGGCTTCTTCGCTGCGCCAGTACCTGGGGGCGGCGACCACGGACGAGATCATTTCGACCCGCCGCGCCGAAATCATGCAGCAGGTTCGAACCGATGTGGATCACCGGGCCAAGGTCTCCAACTACGGTATCGAGATCGTCGATCTGCGGATCAAGCGCGCCGACCTGCCCCAGGCCAACGAGTTGAAGGTGTTCAACCGCATGAACACCCAGCGCTCGCAGGAGGCCCAGCAGTATCGGGCCCAGGGCGCTCAGCAGGCGCAGACGATCATGGCCGAGGCCAACAAGCAAGCCGCGACGACCCGCGGCGAAGGCGACGCCGAACGGGCCCGCGTCCTGGCCCAGGCTTTCGGCCAGGATCCGAGCTTCGCGGCTTTCTACCGGTCGATGCGCGCCTATGACGCCTCGCTGGCCAATCCGGAATCGGTGCTGGTGCTGTCGCCGGACAGCGATTTCTTCAAGTACTTCCAGCAAGGGCCTGGGCGGTAATCACCGCGCATTATTTTGCAGGCGCCGCCAACAACGTTTCCCGCACCTCGTGCAAGGTCTCGGCGATGCGCAGCGTCAGGTCCCGCATCTCGTCGGTGACCGCCAGCATGTCGGGGACCATCACAGTCATCATGCCGGCGGCATGAGCGGCGCGTACGCCGTTGTGGGAGTCTTCCAGCGCCAAGCACCCGGCCGGATCAACGCCCAGCCGCTCCGCCGCCAGCAGGAACGGATCGGGGTGGGGCTTGCCGCGCTCATAGTCGCCGCGGGCGACGACGGCGTTGAACCGGTCCAGCAGGCCGTGGCCGCCGAGATTGCGCTGCACCGTGCCATGGCCTGACGAGGTGCAGACCGCGCGCGGAATGCCCAGGGCATCCAGGTGGTCAAGCAGTTCGATGACGCCGGCCTTCAGAATAACGCCCGCCTCATTGGCCGCCCTGCCCTTTTCACCGACGGCGGTCAGGAACTCCTTCATGGGAAAATCGGCGCCATAGCGCTGCGCCATGATGGCCGTGGTGGTGGCGATGGGCAGGCCGATCAGGCTCTGGAACAGCTCCAGCGTCACCTCGACTCCGAAGCGCGGGCCGACCTCGACCATCACCTCGAACAGCACCCGTTCGGTGTCGACCAGCAGGCCGTCCATGTCGAAGATCACCGCTTCGACGGGTCTGGGCCACATCAGACGAACTGCGACTGGCGATAGCCCTGGAAATAGAGCAGCGCGGTCAGGTCGGCGTAGTGGACGCGGGCGGCGGCTTCGGCGGCGACGATGGGCTTGGCGCGGTAAGCGACGCCCAGGCCCGCGGCCTTGATCATGGCAAGGTCATTGGCGCCGTCGCCGACGGCCAGGGCCGAGGTGAGCGGGATATCGAGGGCTGCGGCTTCTTCTTCGAGGGCGGCAAGTTTGGCGGCCTTGCCCAGGATCGGCTCGCCGACCCTGCCGGTCAGGGTCGCCCCATCGTCCAGCAGTGTGTTGGCGCGGTCGGCGTGAAAACCAGCGGCGGCGGCGACGCGGGAGGTGAAGAACTTGAAGCCGCCGGAGACCAGTACGCAGCGGGTGTCGTTGGCGGCCATGGTCCTGACCAGGGTCTCGGCGCCGGGGTTGAGGCGCACCCGCTCGTCATAGGTCTGTTGCAGCGCGTCCAGCGGCAGGCCCTGCAACATGCCAACGCGCTCACGCAACGCCGATTCAAATTCCAGCTCGCCGCGCATGGCCCGCTCGGTGATGGCGGCGATCTTGTCCTTCAGGCCCGCGAAGTCGGCCAGCTCGTCCAGGCATTCGCAGGAGATGATGGTGGAATCCATGTCGGCGATGAACAGGCGCTTGCGCCGGCCAAGCATGGCCTGGTGAGCGAAATCCACCGGCAGGCCGGACAGGGCCTCGGCGATCTCGACAGTGGTCATGCCGGTCTCGACATCCGCGGCGCCCTCGCCCAGCCAGTCTGCAGAACCGCCGACGGCATCAATGGCCTGGCGGACGGCGTCGGGTTCGGGCGAGACGAGGGTCAGAAGAGGCATGGCGGGGGGGTTAGCGCGGCCTTTGCCCTCAATCAATGCGCGGCGGGTGGAAACGCGATGGCCTTGGGGCCGTTAAGGCTGCGGAGGCGCTTCATGGCCACAGCAAAACTGGCGCGCTATCGCTCGATGCGCGATTTTGAGAAGACAGCCGAGCCGTCCGGGCGCGAGGCGAAGATCGCGCCTGCGCCGCACTTTCGCTTCGTGATCCAGAAGCACGCGGCCACGCGCCTGCATTTCGATCTGCGGCTGGATGTGGACGGCGTATTCCGCTCCTGGGCGGTGACGCGGGGACCCTCGTTCAATCCAAAGGACAAGCGGCTGGCGGTGGAGGTCGAGGACCACCCGCTGGCCTATGGAGATTTCGAGGGCACGATCCCCAAGGGCGAATACGGCGGCGGGGCGGTGATGCTGTGGGACCGCGGCTACTGGGCCCCCGAGCCGGGGGCGAATGTCGCCCGGGCCCTGGAAAAGGGCGATCTGAAGCTGGTGATGGAAGGCCAGCGGATGCACGGAAGCTGGGCGCTGGTGCGCATGAAGGACGATGCCGGCGGCAAGCGGCACAACTGGCTGCTTATCAAGCACCGGGACGAGTTTGCGGTCGACGGCGAGGGGGATTTGGCGGCCAAGGCCGACGAGTCCGTCGCCTCGGGCCGCAGCCTTGAAGAGATCGCCGCTGGCGAGGGTAAGGGCCCGTCGCCCTTCATGACCACGCCCAGGGTCAAGGCTGCCCCGGACGCGGTGTGGAAGACCCACAAGAACTTGGGCTCGACCGCGGCGGCTTCGCCGAAAATAACGCTTACCTCCCCCACAAATGGAGGAGGTGTTGTGCTTCCTCCCTTCATCCCGCCCCAGCTGTGCAAACTCCTCGACCGGCCGCCGCAGGGCGCGGGCTGGGGCCACGAAGTCAAGTTCGACGGCTACCGGATGCAGATGCGCGTTGAGGGCGGCCGCGTCCAACTGCTGACCCGCAAGGGGCTCGACTGGACGAAGCGGTTCCCCGAGATCGCCAAAGCGGGCGGAGCGCTGGGCGATGTGCTGATCGATGGCGAGATCTGCGCCCTGGATCACAAGGGTTCGCCCGATTTCGCCGGACTGCAGGCGGCGTTGTCGGACCACAAGACATCGGGGCTGGTGTTCTTCGTCTTTGACCTGATGTTCGCCGGCGGCCAGGATCTGACCAGGATGCCGCTCACGGACCGCAAGGCGCGCCTCAAGGCGCTGGTCGAGAACGCCGGGCCCCGCATCCGCTATGTGGATCACTTCGTAACTGGCGGCGAGGCGGTGCTGAACTCGGCCTGCCGGATGGACCTGGAGGGGATTGTCTCCAAGCGGCTGGATGCGCCCTACCGATCCGGGCGCGGCGATGACTGGACCAAGTCCAAGTGCCGGGCGGGCCATGAGGTGGTGATCGGCGGCTGGACCACCACCGGGTCTGCGTTCCGCTCGCTCATCGCCGGCGTGTTTCGGGGCGGCGAGCTGGTGCATCTGGGCCGCATCGGCACGGGGTTCGGGCAGGAAAAACTCAAACGCCTGCTGCCCGCGCTGAAGGCGCTGGAAACCAAAGAGAGTCCCTTCAAGAACGGACCTCGGCAAGATGGTTCAATCCACTGGGTCAAGCCGCAGCTGGTGGCCGAGATCGAATTCGCGGGCTTCACCGGCGACGGCAATCTGCGGCAGGCAGCGTTCAAGGGCTTGCGCGAGGATAAGCCGGCGGGCGAAGTTGAAGCCGAGACCCCTGCGCCGGCGACCACGCCTCTGGCCTGGCCGACCTCGGGGAAACATGGACCCGCGCGCGTCATGGACCTGACCATCTCCCATCCGGACAAAGCGCTTTGGCCCGACGTCGATGGCACGCCCGCGACCAAGCTTGATCTGGCCCGCTATTTCGAAGCGGTGGCAGGGTGGATGATGCCGCACATCGTCGGCCGGCCCTGTTCGATGGTGCGCGCGCCGGACGGCATCGACGGACAGCACTTCTTCCAGCGGCACGCGGGAAAGGGAACCTCCGCACTATTCGATGCGGTGAAGGTATCAGGCGACCACGAGCCCTATGTGGTGATCAACCGGACCGAGGCCCTGATCGCGGCTGCCCAGATGGGGGCGATCGAGTTGCACCCGTGGAACTGCCGGCCGGGCCAGCCCGAGGTTCCCGGACGACTGGTGTTCGACTTTGATCCCAGCGAGGAGCTGGGATTCGATGTGGTGATCGAGGCGGCGCGCGAGATGCGCGACCGGCTGGAGGCGCTGGGGCTGGTCAGTTTCTGCAAGACGACCGGCGGCAAGGGCCTGCACGTAGTCACGCCGCTGAAACCCACGATACTTCAATGGGATGTAGCAAAATCCTTTGCCAAAACGGTGTGCGAGCAGATGGCGGCAGACAACCCCGACCGGTTCCTCGTCAACATGTCAAAGGCCAAGCGCAAGGGACTGATCTTCCTGGATTATCTGCGCAACAACCGGATGAGCACCGCCGTCGCGCCCTTGTCGCCCCGCGCCCGCCCCGGCGCGACGGTTTCCATGCCCCTGACGTGGGGCCAGGTGAAGGCGGGACTGGATCCGAAGCGTTTCACCATCCGCACCGCGCCGAGGCTGATCGAAGGCTCCGTCGCCTGGGCGGACTATGACGAGAGCGAACGCTCGCTGGAGGCGGCGACTAAACGGCTGGGAAAATAACCCCTAGGCCCGCTTCTTGTGCGCAGGCTTTTTCGCGGCCGGTTTGGCGCCGGGCTCACCCAGGCTGCGGCGCAGGGCGTCCATAAGGTCAATGACCTTGGCTTCCGGCTGCGGCTCCTGGGCGGTGACGGTACGGCCGTGGGCCTTGCGCTTGGCCTCGATCAGCTCGCGCAGGGCGTCTTCATAGCGGTCCTTGAAGCCCGTGGGATCGAACGGGCCGGCCAGCTGGTCGATGATCTTGGTGGCGATCTCGATCATGGCGGCGTCAGCCTTCACCGCCGGGATATCGGCGAAATAGACAGCGGCGTCGCGGACCTCGTCGTGGGCGCGCAGGGTGTAGGCCAAAAGGCCCCTGCCCCGCGGCTCCATGGCCATCAGCCGCTCACGCTGGTGCATGACCACGCGGCCCAGCGCGATCTTGCCTGCCTTGTCCATCGCCTCCCGGATCACGGCAAAGGGCTCGACCGCCGGCTTGCCGTCGGGGACCAGGTAATAGGGCTCGTCCCAGTACAAGCGATCGATATCAGCCTCATTGACGAAGCGGTCGATGTCGATAGTGCGGGTGCTCTCCAGGCGGACATTGTCGATCTCGTCGGGGGTGACCACGACATACTGGTCCTTCTCGATCTCGAAGCCCTTGACGATGTCGGATCGCTCGACGGGACCAAGGTCCGGGTCTGTGGGGACCATGCGGATGCGATTGTGGGTGTCCTTGTGCAGCATGTTGAAGCGCACATCGCCCGTGCTGCTCGTCGCCGTGTAGAGCGCGACGGGGCATGAGACGAGGGACAGCTTCAGATTGCCTTGCCAGGTGGGGCGCGCGGGCATGGGACGGGACTCCTTTGAACCAGCCAGTGCAACGCCTGAAACAGGGGGAATGTTCAGCGCGCGATCTGCCGCTATGGTCCCACGCCATGAGCCAGCCTGCCTTGATCCTGATCGCCGGACCGACCGCCAGCGGCAAATCGGCAATGGCGATGCGCATGGCCGCCGAGCTGGGGGCCGAGATCATCGGCGCGGACTCCATGCAGATTTATGGCGGACTGGAAGTACTGACCGCCGCGCCGACGGCGGAGGATCGCGCCAGGGTTCCACATCACCTGGTCGGCGTGGCCGACGCCGGCGAGAGTTGGTCCGTGGGCCGCTGGCTGACGGCGGCCCTGGAAGCGCTGGAGGGCGTCAGGGCGCGCGGTCGCCCTGCCCTGATCGTTGGCGGCACAGGTCTCTATTTTCGCGCCCTGACCCACGGGCTGGCCGACATCCCCCAGGTCTCACGCAAGGCCAGCGAAGGCCTGGATGAGCGCGCCCTTCGCGACGCCCTGGCGAGGCTCGACCCCGCGGCCGAGGCGCGGATCGAGGCGGGCGACCGCCAGCGGCTGATCCGGGCCCATGCGGTAGCTGTCGAAACAGGAGTCGCCCTGTCCGACTGGCAGACGCGCACCCGGCCGGCGCTTGAACTGGACAGCTGGCGCGCCATGCTGATCGAGCCGGACCGCCCGGCGCTCTACGCCCGCTGCGATGCGCGGATGGCGGCGATGATCGAGGCGGGCGCGCTGGACGAGGTGAGGGCGTTGCTGGCGCGCGGTCTGGACCCCGTCCTGCCGGCCATGAAGGCGGTGGGCCTGCGCGAACTGGCCGCCCATCTGCGCGGCGAGACTTCGCTGGATGAGGCGGTGGCGGCGGCGCAGCAGGAAACGCGGCGCTACGCCAAGCGTCAGCTGACCTGGTTCCGCAACCAGACCCGGGACTGGGAGCGGGTGGCGCCCTGAGCGGCCTGCACCGGTTCTGCACCGGATCGCGGTGAGATGCTGGTCAGGGTCGCGGCCATGTCTTCACACGCCCCGTCCAGCATCGCCCGATCAGACGGGGGCGATGATGATCATTCAGGACGGACGCACAACGCGGGGCGCGGCCCGCAAGGGCGAACGGCACGTGCGAGTTGACCTTCTTCCCGCAACCCTGAACATGGCGGCCATGACCCGCAGCGTTCTCATCGTCGACGACGATCCGCACATCCGCCAGCTGCTCGCCTTCGCCCTGGCCAGGGGCGGGTTCGAGACGCGCGAGGCCGAGGACGGCGAAGCGGCGCTCGCGTCCATCGAGGCTGCCGCGCCGGACCTGGTGGTGCTGGACATCAACATGCCGCGCATGGACGGGCTGGAGGTCTGCCGCCGCATCCGCGCCCAGGGCCAGCTGCCGATCCTGTTTCTGTCGTCGCGCGATGACGAGATCGACCGCGTGTTAGGCATAGAGCTGGGCGCCGACGACTATGTGGTCAAGCCGTTCAGTCCGCGCGAAGTCACCGCCCGGGCGACTGCAATCCTGCGCCGGTCGGCGGCCGCCAATGTGGCGGCGGCGGCCGCTCCCGCTTCGGCCCAGCGCAAGACTCACGGGCGGCTAGCGCTGGACCTGGACGGCTGGAGCGCCTGCTGGGACGGGGCCGAAGTGACCCTGACCGTTACTGAGTTCGGAATCCTCAAGACCCTGGCCGCCGCGCCGGCTCGGGTCTTTACCCGTGACGCCATCATCGACCAGCTGCATGGGCCGGGCTTCGCCATCACCGACCGCACCGTCGACAGCCATATCCGCAATCTGCGCGCCAAGTTCGCAGGGCTGGGCGGCCATGACCTGATCGAGACCCGGGCGGGAGTCGGCTATCGCCTCGGCGCCTGCACCGGCGCGGAGGGATGATCGGCCGCTTCAAGGAGCTTTTGAAGCGGCACTGGCCGGCGCTGCGGCTGCGCACGATCCTCTTGACGGTCTTGATCTTTTCCGCCGCCATGCCGGCGATCGGGGCGGTGTTTCTGCGCGTCTATGAAAACACCCTGGTTCGCCAGACCGAGGCTGAACTGATCACCCAGAGCGCGGCCCTGGCGGCGACGGCTGAAAACCTCTGGCCGACCCAGCCCGGCGCGCTGGTCGTGCCGGACCGCACCGATCCGGCCTACTATCAGGGCGAATTCGTGCGCATCGACCTGTCGTCCGACCCGGTGCTGCCCGAGCGGCCGAAACCGACCAACATCAATATGGCGGCCGTCGACCCGCAGGCCGCCCAGGTGGCCGAAAAGCTCGGCCCGATCATCGACCAGACCGTGCGCACGACGCTGGCCGCCATCACCTTTGTCGATCGCAATGGCCGCGTGGTGCGGGGCGAGGACGCCGGCGGCGACTATTCGGCCCTGCCGGAGGTGCGCAGCATGCTGGCCGGCAAGCCGCGCACGGTGCTGCGCCGCAACGGCGCCTATCAGCGGCAGTATCTGCTGGAAATCCTCAGCCAGGCTTCAGGCCTGCGCATTCACCACGCCCGGCCCATCATCGTAAACGGCAAGGTGGTCGGCGGCCTTGTCCTGTCGCGTTCTCCCCGGGCGCTGTTCAAGGGCATTTACCAGGACCGGGGCAAGATCGCCCTGGGCGTGATCGTGATCTTCGGGGTGCTGATCTTTCTGGCCGGGGTGATCTCGCGCGGCGTGACGCGGCCGATCGAGGCGCTCAGCCTGGCCTCGCGCCAGGTGGCGGCGGGCGGCGGCGAAATTCCCGAGACCCCGCCGACCGCGGCGGTGGAGATCCGGGCCCTGTACGAAGACTTCCGCGCGATGGCTGAGACAATCTCTTTAAGATCCCGGTACTTAAAAGATTTCGCCGCAGCAGTGAGCCACGAATTCAAAACGCCTTTGGCAGGGATCGCCGGGGCGATCGAGCTGCTGGAAGATCACCACGAGACCATGAGCGACGAGGAACGTCAGCGGTTCTACTCAAACATCTCGGCGGACTCGGCGCGACTGTCGCAACTGGTCGGCCGGCTGATGGACATGGCCAAGGCCGATATGGCGGCGCCCGAGGCCGGCGTCTCGGCCGACCTTGCCGATACGGTGCGGCGCGTCGCCGATGCGCTGAACGGCGCCAATTTCGCCGTGACGGTCGATCTGGCCCCTCGCCTGCCCGAGGTGGCCGTGCCGCCGGCGACCATCGACAAGGTGCTGACCACCCTTTTGGAAAACGCCCGTCAGGCCGGCGCCAGGGCGGTGACCGTCAAGGCCCGGCCCAGCTACCACATCGTCACCCTGACGGTCAGCGACAACGGCCCGGGCATTCCAAAAGCTGACTTGGCCCGGGTGTTCGAGCCCTTCTTCACCAGCCACCGCGCCGACGGCGGCTCGGGCCTGGGCCTGCCCATCGCCCGCTCCCTGCTAGCCGCCAGCAAGGGCGAGATCGCCGCCGTGAAGTCGGCGGTGGGGGCGAAGTTCGAGGTAAAGCTGCCGGTGGCCTAAACAGCTCCCCCCGCTACGCTTTGCTCCACTGGGGAGGTGTTTCTCGTCTGCACCGAATCCTCACATCGGCGGGATCAGGTCTGTGCACGCCGTCCATATGGTTCAAGGGAGTCACCCCAGCACAAGCGGATCCTTCCATGACCCAGACCACTCAAGGCCAGAGCGAAGCGGTTCTTATTGCGCCCGCGGACGGGGCCTGGACCTGGTCGGTGGTCGGCCAGTCGAACGTCGTCGCCCAGGGCAAGGCGGCTGATCCGGCCAGCGCCTGGAAGACGGGGGCGTTCGCGGCCGGCGCGGTGGATGCGTTCTTTCGTCTGAGGCAGCGGCGGTTTTAGTCCGCCCGCTTGACGCTTCCTCAATCCTTCTGCATTTTAACGGCCATCATGAACACGAACCTCGTAGTAATCCGGCGGCCGCGAACGGTCTGATCAAACGATCAGAGCGCGAACGGTCGCATGCCAAGGTCCCTTTCGGGGCCTTTTTTCTTGCCCGAAATCCAACACCAGCCGAAAAGTCCCGCCATGAGCACCCAGACCAAAGACGCAGCGACGGAAACCCGCACCATGACCGGCGCGGAGATCATCATCCAGGCCCTGATCGACCAGAAGGTCGAGGTGATCTTCGGCTATCCGGGCGGAGCGGTGCTGCCGATCTATGATGCTCTGTATCAGGACACCGACAAGAACGGCGACCGGCTGAAGCATGTGCTGGTCCGCCACGAACAGGGCGCGACCCATGCGGCCGAGGGTTATGCACGCTCGACGGGCAAGCCGGGCGTTGTGCTGGTCACCTCGGGTCCCGGCGCGACCAATGCGATCACCGGCATCGTCGATGCTCTGATGGATTCCATTCCGCTGGTCGTCTTCACCGGCCAGGTCCCCACACACCTGATCGGCTCGGACGCCTTTCAGGAAGCCGACACCATCGGCATCACGCGGTCCTGCACCAAGCACAACTACCTGGTGAAGAACGCCGCGGACCTGCCGCGCATCATCCATGAAGCCTTCCACATCGCCACCTCGGGCCGCCCGGGGCCGGTGGTCATCGACGTGCCCAAGGACATCCAGTTCGCGACGGCGGAATATTTCGGCCCTACTGAAGTCAGCCACAGCCACGGCTATGCGCCCCGCACCAAGGGCGATGCGGGCAAGGTCGCCGAGGCGGTGAAGATGATCGCTGAGGCGCGCCAGCCGCTGTTCTACACCGGCGGCGGCGTCATCAACTCGGGACCCAAGGCGGCCGAACTGCTGCGCGAATTCGCCAAGATGACCGGCGTGCCTGTCACCTCGACCCTGATGGGCCTGGGCGCCTTTCCTGCGTCAAACCCGAACTGGCTGGGCATGGTTGGCATGCACGGCGCCTATGAGAGCAACCACGCCATGCATGACTGCGACGTCATGGTCTGCATCGGAGCGCGCTTTGACGACCGGGTGACCGGCCGGCTGGACGCCTTCGCCCCCAATTCCAAAAAGATCCACATCGATATCGACCCGTCGTCGATCAACAAGAACGTCCGGGTTGACGTCGGCATCATCGGCGACTGCGGCTCGGTTCTGGCCGACATGATCGCCGCCTGGAAGGCCGCGCGCCACGAGGCCGCCGACCTGCGCGGCTGGTGGAAGAAGATCTACGAATGGCGGGCCCGCAAGGGTTTTGCCTACAAGAACTCGGACAAGATCATCAAGCCGCAGCACGCCATCGAGCGGCTCTATGCCCTGACGAAAGACCGCGACGTCTACATCACCACCGAGGTCGGCCAGCACCAGATGTGGGCGGCCCAGTTCTTCCACTTCGACGAGCCGAACCGATGGATGACCTCCGGCGGGCTCGGCACCATGGGCTATGGCCTGCCGGCCGCGGTCGGCGTGCAGATGGCCCACCCGAAAAGCCTGGTTATCGACATCGCCGGCGAGGCGAGCGTGCAGATGACCATGCAGGAGATGTCGACGGCTGTTCAGTTCAACTTGCCGATCAAGATCTTCATCCTCAACAACGAATGGATGGGCATGGTGCGCCAGTGGCAGCAGCTGCTGCACGGCGAGCGCTATTCCCACTCCTATTCGGACAGCCTGCCGGACTTCGTCAAGATGGCCGAGGCCTTCGGCTGCGTCGGCATCCGGGCCGAAACGCCCGATGAGCTGGACGGCAAGATCCTGGAGATGATCAACTGCGACAAGCCGGTGCTGTTCGACTGCAAGGTCGAGAAAGCCGAGAACTGTTTCCCGATGATCCCGTCTGGCAAGGCGCACAACGAGATGCTGCTCGGCGATGATGGCCGGGAAATCGGCAGCGTCATCGACGCGGCGGGGCGAAAGCTGGTCTGATGGACCAAGTCGCCTTCTCCGCGGCGTGGCTCCGCGACTGGAACAGCCACGACCTGGACGCCATTGTCGCCCACTATGCCGAGGACGTGGTGTTCCGCTCGCCCAAGGTGGCGCGCTACACCGGCGGGGTGACCGACGTGCTGACCGGCAAGGACGCCTTGCGGGCCTATTTCGCGGCCGGTCTCGCATTCCGCACGGGCCTGCATTTCAGCCGCGCCCTGCCCTGCTGGGACAAATCGGGCGTCGCCCTGATCTACGCCGGTGAAGACGGATCGACCGCGGTCGAGACCATGACCCTTGACGCTGATGGCCGCGTGGCCGAAGCGCGTGTATTCTACGACCGCGAGGTATCCTGATGGCCAACCTGCCCTCCGCTTCCGCCTATGAGATGAGCCATGTGGACTCCAAGGAGGGCCGGGCGACCTTCGCGGTCATCGTCGACAACGAGCCGGGCGTTCTGCACCGGGTCGTCGGCCTGTTCGCCGGACGCGGCTACAATATCGAAAGCCTGACCGTCGCCGAGACCGACGCGCGGGCCCATACCAGCCGCATCACGGTGGTCACATCCGGCACGCCGGAAGTGCTGGAACAGATCCGCGCCCAGCTGGAAAAGACCGTCTGCGTACGCGAGGTGCACGACGTCACCAACGATCCGCGCGGCCTGGAGCGCGAACTGGCGCTGATTAAGGTCAAGGGCGAGGGCGAGGCCCGCGCCGAGGCCTTTCGCGTCGCTGAGATCTTCCGCGCCCGAATCGTCGACACCCAGCTGGACAGTTTTGTGTTCGAGCTGACGGGGCCGTCGGGCAAGATCGACAAGTTCGTGCGACTGGTGCGGCCGCTGGGGCTGGTGGAACTGTCGCGCACGGGCGTTCTGTCGATCAGCCGGGGTTCGGATTGAGGCGGCCTGCATTACCCATGTGCGTCCTTCGAGACGCCCGCTAACGCGGGCTCCTCAGGATGACGTTTGTGAGTGTGTTGCTCCGCCAGCTGCGCCATCAAAATAACCCGTCATCCTGAGGAGCGCTCGCAGAGCGCGTCTCGAAGGACGCACCTGGGCGCTGCAATCTCCATTGATGCGTACCGCCTCTTCCTCCCTTAACCCTTCGTCCCTATATTGATCCTGTCCGGGCTTGCCCGAACTATGGAGATAAACGCGCGCGTAATAAGCGGACTGGACCCGGGTGCGATTCCCGGCGGCTCCACCAAATCTTCCCGGGTATCGCCGGAAAGCTGAGGGGCCGATCAGCATCGACAGACGTGTAAAGGCGATTGCTTTCTCTCGGTATGGTACCGCCGTTTCGGGCCATTTTCTAAATGCGAACGATAACTTCGCTGAAGAAGTTCGTCTGGCCGCGTAAGCGACTCGACTAATTTCGAGACTTAAGTCCCTTGGGTTCAGATCCTAGGGCGGGGCTCGGGGGGCGCCTGGCAACAGAAGCCCCCCACCGTTTCCACACCCTTGCGCGCCGGCCTCAAAAGCGTGCGGTCGTTCGTTTTCACGGCCAGCCCAAGCACGATAAGCTTTACAGCGCGCCCTTCCGGGGCGAAGGTTGCTGCTGACGCCGGCATGAGACCGGCTGGAGGAGACGAACCGATGATCCGCAAAGACTATTTCACCGCC
>CAZJBC010000018.1:0-18695 GCA_964543805.1 uncultured Brevundimonas sp. | reverse complement strand
GCACCCGCCACATCAGCGAACTTTACGGCATGGTCGAGGAAATCACCCAAAAGCGCCCGACCCAGGAATGGCTGGATGTCCTCATGCCGCTGGGCATTCCGGTGGTGAAGCTGAACAAGATGGACGACCTGCCGAATGATCCGCACCTGACAGCGGTCGATTTCTTCCAGGCCTATGACCACCCCAAGGCCGGCCGCTACAACGCCATGCGCCCGCCGCTGCGGTTTTCGAAAACCCCGGCGAATATCCGCCGCCACCCGCCCAAACTGGGCGAACACAACGCCGAAATCCTGGCGGAAGTCGGCGAAAGCGAATAGCGCAAATGCGCTTGACCGGCCGCAGCCTTGCGCCACGGCCGGTCAAGATCGTCAGTCGTCCATCCGGTGGTTAGCCGCCGACCTTGGTGCCGACAAACACGCGGCCCGCCGCATCGGTGTATTCAAGCTTGGTGGGTTTGCTCGAAGCATCGAAGCTGAACTTCAGGGTCGAGCCGTCAGCCGGCAGCGTCTTGGCGCCGTCGACCTTGATCATGGTGTCGGCGTCACGTTGGGCCGGCAAGTTCGACTTGAACTGGATCTTGTCGGGGCGCTGTTTGACCACGGTCATCATCACGGCGGTGCCGGCGTTGGTGCCTTCCGTGATCGTGCCGCGATAATAACCCTGGACCGCGTCCGCCGGACCGGCCGCCGTTGAACTCGTCGACGGGGGCTGGGCGAGGGTCGCTGCGGCCGGTGCGAGAACCGCCGCCGCCACCGCGAGCGCCAGAGCGCAACGCGTAAGTTTGCCGTTCAGCATAGTTGTAGTCTCCTCCGTTTTTTACCGTAACGCGGCCTTTGACGAACGTGCCGCCGCCCCAGGCTTTGCCGTTACCGTAACCCTGCCGCTGCTTGCGTTCAGATGCAAGGCGTCTTGCAGCCGAAAGCGTGCGTCAGCCGGGTCTATACGTCCCTTCCCTAACACTGCTATGGTCCGGGAAAAGGTTCAACTAAAACCTTGAGGGGAACGCCATGTTGAAGCGGATTGGACTTGTCGCGGCGATCGCCTGCGCCCTGGTGGCTGCGGGCTGTAGCAAAGGCGGCGGCGTCACCGGCGAGCGGATCATAGCCGCCCAGAAGAACGGCGAGTGGCTGTCCTACGGGCGCA
The DNA here is from genome assembly GCA_964543805.1 of uncultured Brevundimonas sp. Lineage (GTDB taxonomy): Bacteria > Pseudomonadota > Alphaproteobacteria > Caulobacterales > Caulobacteraceae > UBA5005. Next base: position 17,552 of record CAZJBC010000018.1, on the reverse strand, counting down.
CCTACGACGAGCAGCGCTTCTCGCCCCTCGACAAGGTCAATGCGACGACGGTGGGTCAACTGGGCCTGGCCTGGTACGGCCAGTTCGACACCGACCGGGGCCAGGAAGCGACGCCGATTGTCGTCGACGGCATCCTCTATGCGACGACCAGCTGGTCGAACGTCTATGCTTACGACGCCAAAACCGGCAAGGAACTGTGGCACTTTGATCCCCCCGGCCTGGACAAGGCCAAGGGCTATCAGGCCTGCTGCGACATCGTAAACCGCGGCGTGGCCGCCTGGGAAGGCAAGGTCTTCGTAGGCACCATCGACGGACGGCTGATCGCGCTGGACGGCAAGACCGGCCGCCAGGTCTGGTCGGTGCAGACGACCGACAATTCCAAGCCCTACACCATCACTCAGGCGCCGCGAGTTGTAAAAGGCCGCGTCCTGATCGGCAACTCGGGCGCCGAGTATGGCGTGCGCGGCTACATCACCGCCTATGACGCAAAGACGGGCCACAAGGTCTGGCGCTTCTACACCACGCCCAATCCCACAGGCGCGGCCGATAATGAAGCCTCCGACTCGGTCATGGCCTCAAAGGTCAACGCGACCTGGCCAGCGGGCGGCTGGAAGGACACCGGCGGCGGCGGCACGGTCTGGGACGCGACGGTCTATGACCCCGACCTGAACCTGATCTATTTCGGCGTCGGCAACGGCACGCCCTGGTCGCCTACCCGCCGCTCCGATGGCAAGAGCGACAACCTGTTCCTGTCCTCCATCGTCGCGGTCAACGCCGATACCGGCCAGTACGTGTGGCACTATCAGGTCACCCCCGACGATGGCTGGGACTTTGACGCCGACCAGCCGCTGATGCTGGCCGACCTGTCTCTGAACGGCGCCCCCAAACGGGTGATCATGCAGGCGTCCAAAAACGGCTTTTTCTATGTGATCGACGCCAAGGACGGAAAATTCATCTCGGCCAAGCCCTATGCGGCGGTGACATGGGCGACGGGGATCGACGCCAACGGCCGGCCAATCGAAAATCCCAAGGCCCGTTATGCGACGGCGACCGCCGCCAACAGCGCGCCGGGCCCCTACGGCGCCCACAACTGGCATCCGATGGCCTACAGCCCGACCGAAGGCCTGGTCTATATTCCGGCCATGGGCGTGACCTTCACCTACGCCGACGACAAGGGCTACAAGTACCAGAAGGGCGCCTGGAACACCGCCGTCGTGCAAAACCTCAACGGCCTGCCCGACGACGACAAGACCCGCGAAAGCCTCCGCCCCTACCTGACCGGCGCGCTGGTCGCCTGGGATCCTGTCAAGCAGGAAGCCCGCTGGACCGTGAAGCACAACTATTTCTGGAACGGCGGCGTGCTGGCCACGGCCGGCGGCCTGGTCTTCCAGGGCGACGCCGAAGGCAAGCTCAACGCCTATGCCGCCCACGACGGCAAACTGCTGTGGAGCTCGCCATCGGCCGGACAGGGCATCATCGCCGCGCCCATGACCTATGAGATCGATGGCGATCAGTATGTCGCGGTCCTGGTGGGCCAGGGCGGCTCGGGCCCGACGTCGGCCGACTTCTTCCTGCCCCAGGTTCCGCGCCTGAACGGCCGCATCCTGGTCTTCAAGATCGGCGGCAAGGCGACCGCGCCGGCCTATGTCATTCCCGATATCCAGCCGCTGGACCTGACCGGCGTCACCTCGACGGGCGACGCCACAAAGGGCGCGCTGACCTTCGCCAATAATTGCATGGTCTGCCACAGCGCCAATGCGTCCGGCGCGTTCCTGCCGAACCTGCGCCGCTCGCAGATGCTGCTATCGGCCGATGACTTCAAGGGCGTGGTCTATGACGGCAAGAACTCATCCAAGGGCATGGCGGCCTTCAAGCCGTTCCTGACGCCGGCCCAGGTCGAGGATGTGCGCGCCTACATCATCAGCGAAGCCAGGAAGCACCCTTAAGGCCCGCTTAGCCGCGGTGGGTGGTCAGACCATCCACCGCAGGCCAAAGGCGCTGACCACGCCCAGGCCGAAGAACACGACGAACAGTGGCCCAGCCAAAGCCACAATCAGCGACATGGCGAAAAACCAGGTCAAACCAACCACGCGCAGCCGAGTGCTTGACGGTGACGTGGTGTCACTGGCGCGACGCATCGGATGACCGGTTGTCGCTGATTGCGCGTCCATCGCCCTGTCCCGTTACGGCACGTCCAGCGCCCCTCCGTTAAGGCGATTGCACGGATAGGGCCGCTTCGAAGCCGGAACTCTGCGGTGGATCGTTTAGAAGTCCGCCGTGAGCCGCAGGATCGCCACCAGGGCGTTGGGCGCGTGACGGTCTCCGCCCGGATCGATGACGTATTGCAGATCCGGCTGAAGGGTCAGGTGCTTGGCGATCTTGTCGGAATAGGTGATTTCGAAGTGGGTCTCGCTGGCCCCCAGCGCCGGACCGCTCGCCGCCGCCGCGGCGCGGTAGCTGTCGCCCAGCGTCGCCTGGTCCACCCCGAACGAGAGCTGCGAGTCGGGGCGGCTCATGACCGCGTGCTCAATCAGAACGCCGGTGTTCCAGCTGCTCTTGAAAGTGCCCGTGTTTCCGTCCGAAAAGCCGGCGCGCAGGAAGGCGGTCACGGTTCGGCCCATGCCGCCGCCATCGGCCAGCACCTTTTCGGCCAGCACATAGGCGCCGCTGCTGTCGCGGCCCACCGGCCCGCCCCCGGGTTTGGTGTCGAACAAATCATCCTGGGTCTTGGATTAGCGCCAGGCGCCAAAGCCCAGCTTGCCCTTGCCGTCGGCCCGCCAGCCGCCTTCGACAACCTCGATGACGCCCTCGTTCAGCGACGTATCGACGCCGCCCTTGTCGCCAGGATCGCCAACATGGGCGTTGTAGAGTCCGGCCAGAAAATAGCTGTCCTTCACCGGCTGCAGCGCCAGGCGCAGGGCCAGAGACGTCTGCGGATAGATGGACGGCCCGCCGGGCCCGGTCGCGGCGAACTCCGAACCGATGCCGGACTCGGGTGAAAATAGCAGGCCCGCCGGCTCATCGGCGTAGAATTCACTATTCAGATCCATCAGACCGAACTTGATCGAATTGCCGTCGCCGCCGAAATTCTGCATGACCCAGGCTTCGTAAATCCGCGCGCGACGGCTGCTGACCTCGATGTTGTCGAGCCCCTGCAGCGTGCCGATATCCTGGTTGGGTTTGCCCCCCGACGTATTCATGAAGGTGAGCGAGCCGCTGCCGCCTTTCCAGCCGGACAGCTTTTCGAAATCAGCGTCAGCCGTCACCACCAGTTTGTCGAGCTCGCGGACCTTCTGTGTCTCGCCGCCGGAGATCGCCCCCGCCGCGTCAACATTCAGATAGCCGGAGATCGCCAACCCGTCGGCAGCCTGGGCCGGGGTCTGGGCGAGCGCGGCGACAATGCATCCGGCGGCGGCGCCACCGGTCTTAAATCGAGTGTTCATAGATCCCCAACGCGCGTTTTGACCGTCATTCCCTGGGTAAGGATAACGCGCGAGAATGACTCAACCCTCAAGACCGGCGAGTCGGCGAGATCAGGTCTTGGGCAGGAACGGTATGAGGTATTTCTGGTGGCAGGCGGTGCAGCCGTCGTCATAGAGCTTTGCCCCGACGTTGAACATCTTGTCGCCGTCCCTGGCCGCCACAGCCTGCTTCTCGGCCAGGGCCAGATCGATCATCTGGTGGGTGAACTTGGTCCAGTCTTCATCCTTCGGATCGAGTTTCCGCACACGGCCCGGCAGCAGCATCAAATTGCCGCCCTCGGCGACAATCGCCGCGTCATTTTCGACCGCGGTCCAGGCGTCATCGGTGGTCGGAAGCTTGGAGGTCGTGCCCTTGAGGGTCTCGATGGTGCCCGAGTTGTCCCACAACGCCACGGCGGCCGGATTGATCACCCGGTTCATGACTTCCTTGGTCGACAGGGTGGTGTTGTAGGACGCCGGCGGGGCGGCCTTGGAACAGGCGGCAACAAGGCTGGCGCTCGCCAGCATGGTCAGGGTCATCATCCGGATCATCGACGTCTCCTTTTGGGCCCGATCAGGCGCCGAACCTGTATGGGCCCGCCTTGATTTCGCGCAAGCCCCGCCGAGTTTTCGCAAACGGTCAGCCCTGACCTTCACCTGGCGGAACCGCAAAAGCCGCCGGCGCCGCCCCGCGCCGGGCCGCTTCGATCATCAGCGCGTAAGCAAATTCCAGGCGCCGGGCGAAACGCGGGGTATCAAACAACGGCGCGCGATCCCGGTTGCGGGCCAGACGCGCGCGAAGGTCAGCCAAGGCCTGCGTATCAGTTGCAAGCCTCAACGCCAGGGCTTCGTAGGCCTCAAGGCTGTCAGTCGCCAGGTCGGCCAGGCCAACCGCGCGCAGCAGACTGGCGGCCACCCGTCCGGCGAAGGTTGCGCCCCGGCAGGTCAGGACCGGCAATCCCGCCCACAGGGCGTCGCTCGCGCCGGTATGGGCGTTGCAAGGCAAGGTGTCGAGGAACAGGTCCGCCAGCCTGTGCCGCGCAAGATGCTGGTCGAGGGGCAGGATTTCGGCGAACACCAGCCGGGACGGATCGACGCCGCGCCGCTGGGCCTGAGCGCGCAGGGCTTCTTCCGCCGACGAGTTGTCCTGCAACAGCCACAGCACGCTTCCAGGCGTCTGTTGCAGAAGGCGCATCCAGATGCCGAACACCTCGGGCGAAATCTTCCACAGGCCGTTGAAGGCGCAGAACACCAGGCCCTCCTCGGGCAGTCCTGCCTCGCCGCGGGTCGGCCCTGTGGCCGCGATTTCGCGACGGGAATCGTTGACCTGATAGCTGTCGGGCAGATGGACAATCTTCTCGCTGAACCAGGGCTGATCTGCAAAGGGCGCGACGATCGGATCGGCGATAATGTAGTCAATGAAGGGCGCGCCGGTGGTCGAGGGAAAGCCCAGATAGCTGACCTGAACCGGCGCCGGCCGCCAGGCGAGAATCCCCGGGCGCGCGCCGCCGGTGTAGCCCTTCAGATCGACGGCGATATCGACGCCCAGATCCGCGATCAGGCGCGCGGCGGCCTCGTCGCTCAGGTCGCGGACGTCGTGAAAAGCGTCAAAGGCGTCGACCAGTCGCGCGCGAACCGGGCTTTCGTCGTCAGGGCCGTAAGAGACGCCGATAATCTCGAACCGTTCACGGTCGTGCCGCTCGATCAGCTCTGCGATCAGAAAGGCGGTCGGGTGGGCGTGAAAATCGGCCGACAGATAGGCGACTCTGATCCGGCCGCCATGGACGCTGGCCGCCGGCTGTAGCGGCGCGGGCAGCTCAGGGACCCGGTCCCTGAGAACCTTGATGGCGCTGGGCAATTGAAGCGACGGATCGCCGCTATAGCCCAGCACGAGGAAGGGCGTGATGACCGAGGTCCGGTCCATGACCCGCTCCGGCAGGGCGGCGGCGTAGAAGCTTCGCCGCTCCCAGTCGCACAGCCGCAGGGCGCACTCGGCCGCGGCGCGAAAGGCATGGGGATGGTCCGGTTTCAGGGCCAGACTGCGCTCGTAGCTGGCCAGCGCTTCGTCGAGCCGGCCAAGGGACTGCAGCACGACGCCGCGGTTGTAGAGCGCCTGCGCATCGCCCGGCCGCACCGCAAGGGCGCGGTCATAACTGGCCAGGGCCTCCTGCGGCCGGCCAAGCTGCTGCAAGGCGTTGCCGCGATTGTACAGGGCCTCGGCCAGGTCGGGCCAGATCGCCAGGGCGCGGTCGAAACTGGCCAGCGCCTCCTCGTGCCTCCCCATCTCGGCCAGCACATTGCCGCGATTGTAGGCCGCTTCGGGATAGTGCGGCTGCAGGGCCAACGCTTGCTCATAACTGGCCAGGGCCGCCTCATGTTGTCCCATACGGCCCAGCACCGCGCCGCGGTTGTTGTAGGCCTGGGCGTAGCCGGGCTGAATGGCGATGGCCCTGTCGTAGTTGGCCAGCGCCGCTTCGGCCTGGCCCAGCGCGCCCTGGATGTCGGCAATCAGGTGCAAGGCGCCGAAATCGCGGGGATTGCCCAGCAGGATTTGCCGACAGATCGCCTCTCCGCCCGCCAGATCGCCGGCGTTGCACGCCTGGATCGCGCGGTCGAGCGCTTGCGATGGCGTCAGCGTCGGGCCCGCCATTTGCGACCTTTTTAAGCGGTGAATTTCGCGCTCGCTCTTAGGGCCGCGGGGCGGGAATGTCGAGGCTGCCGGGGCCTGACAAGCGCGTCGGGGATCGACGCGGCGCTCAATTGCAATGGGTGTCGACCGCAAACGCCTGGGGCGCCTGACCAAGCTTGTGCGTGCGCCACATGGTCTCATAGGCCGTTTCAATGTTGCGGGTGAACCGGGCGGTGTCGAACAGTGCGCAATCCGTCCGGCCGTTTTCAAGCCTCGCCTTGAGCCCTGCCAGCCTTACGGGATCATGCGCCAGCGCCAGGGCCGCCGCCTCGTACGCCACGGCGTTCCCGAAGATCAGTTCGGGCAGGCCCGCGGCGGTCAAAAGGCTGGCCGCCACGCGCCCGGCGAAGGCCTCGCCCCGGCAGGTCAGGACCGGTACGCCGGCCCACAGGGCGTCGCTGGCGGTGGTGTGGGCGTTGCAAGGCAGGGTGTCGAGGAACAGGTCGGCGAGGCGATGGCGGGCCAGATGCTCGTCCGGCGGCGCCATCTTTGCGAACACCAGCCGACCAGGATCTATACCGCGGTCCTGCGCCTCCTTCTGCAGATTGCGCACTGCGGTCGGTCCGCCGTCCAGCAGCCAGAGCACACTGCCGGACGTCTGATGCAGCAGGCGCATCCACACGTCGAAAACAGGGGGCGTAATCTTCCAGACGCCGTTGAAACAGCAAAAGACAAATCCGTTCTCAGGAAGCCCGGCGTCGCTCCGCCGCGCGCCCTGCCCGGCCACCGCCCGCCGGCCGTCATTGACCTGATAGCTATCCGGCAGCTGGACAATCCGTTCGGTGAACCAGAGTTGGTCGGCCAGGGGCAGCACCACAGGATCACCGATAAAATAGTCGATAAATTCCGCGCCCATGGTGGCCGGAAAGCCCAGAAAGCTCACCTGCACCGGGGCCGAACGGGCGGCCAAAACGCCAGGGCGCGATTCCTGCGTATGGCCCATCATGTCGACCGCGATATCAATCCTAAGCTCGGTCACAAGACGGGCGATGTCCTGGTCGCTCCTGTTCCGAACGTCATGGAACTGGTCGAACCCGGCCGCCAGACGCCCACGCAGGGCGCTGGCGTCATCCATCCCGAAAGAAAGGCCTATCACCTCAAACCGCTCACGGTCGTGCATTTCAAAAAGGCCGGCGCTCAACTGGCCAGTGGGATGCTGCCGAAAGTCGGCCGACAGATAGGCAAGTCGGATCTTGTCCGACCTTGCCTGCACCGGTCGGCCAGGGGCGGTTTGGCCGGCGAGACCCTTGCACTTGACGAATTTCACCGCGCAGCGCTGCTGCATTTCCGGATCGCCGACATAACCCAGCAGCAGGAACGGTGTGACGATTGTCGTCTCGTCGGCGACCCGGGCGGCCATATCGGCGGCGTATCGACCCCGGCGCGGCCAGTCGCATAGTTTGATCGCACACTCGGCGGCCCCGCCAAAGGCGTACGGATGGTCAGGGTTCGCCGCCAGCGCCCGCTCGTGGCTGGTCAGCGCCTCGTCGTATCGCTTGAGGATCGCCAGGATGATCCCACGGTTGCACAGAGCGTCGGCATAGTCAGGCTGGTGGCCGAGCGCTATGTCAACGCTGGCCAAAGCCTCGCCGTGACGCCCCAGTTCGTTAAGGGCCGCGCCGCGGTTGTTAAGCGCCTCGGGGTATTCCGGCCTGACGGCCAGAGCCCTGTCATAGCTGTCCAGCGCCTCGTCGAACCGCTTCAACCCATGCATCAGGGCGCCTCGGTTATAGAGACCGAAGTCAAAGTCTGGTCGAAGCACCAGCGCCGCTTCACAGCTTTCCAGAGCCGCCTGGCTCTCGCCCTGGGCGGCCTGGGCGACTGACAGGATGTGCCAGGCGTCGGCATCGCCCTGGTCGGACGCCAGAAGCCGCCGGCACAGCGTCTCGGCTTCGGCGAACCTGCCCGCGCTGCAGGCCGCGAACGCCGCGCCCAGATCCTGGGCCGGCGCCGCCGGAATGACCGTCATCTCAATGCGCCCCCCGCATTCGATCGGGCGATGATGCGGGCCTAACGGGCTGCGGAACAGGGACCTGCGACGAACCGCCACGCCGGGCTGTGGCCAGGCGCGGGACTCAGGGACCCGATGTCTTGACCGCAAAGGATGTCGGCGCCTCGCCGCCCCGCCGGGCTTCCCACATCGCGGCATAGGCCGCCTCGATATGGCGGGCGAACCGGCGGGTGTCGAACAGCGCACAGTCGTCGCGACTGGCCTCGAGCCTGGCCTTCAGGCCCGCCAGGCCGGCGGGATCATTCGCCAGCCGCAAGGCGGTCGCCTCATAGGCAGCCAGATCGTTGACGATCAGATCAGGCATGCCGGCCGCCTGCAGCAGACTTGCCGCCACCCGTCCGGCGAAGGCCTCGCCCAGACAGGTCAGCACCGGCAGCCCGGCCCATAGGGCGTCGCTGGCGGTGGTGTGGGCGTTGACCGGTAGCGTATCCAGGAACATATCCGCCAGCGGATAGCGAGCCAGATGCCGGTCGGCCGGCAAAACCTCGCCGAACACCAGGCGTGATGGCGACACGCCGCGCTGTTCAGCTTCGCGGCGTAGGTTCCGTTCGGCGACCTCGTTGCTTTTCAGCAGCCACAGCGTGCTTGCGGGAACCTGACGGAGCAGCCGCATCCACACGTCAAAGACGGCGGGGGTGATCTTCCAGTTTCCATTGAAGCAGCAAAACACAACGCCCTGATCCGGAAGTCCCGCCTGGACGCGGGTCGGCGTTCCGGCCGCACGTCCGCGCCGCGAGTCATTGACCTGATAGCTTCCCGGCAGGTGGACGATCCGCTCTGCATAGAAGGGCTGGTGGGCGAAGGGAGTGACCGTCGCATCACCGATCAGATAGTCGATGAAGTCCGCGCCCATGGTGGCCGGATAGCCCAGATAGCTCACCTGGATCGGAGCCGGCCGGCGGGCAAGGACGCCGAGCCTTGAGTCCAGGGTGTGGCCCTTCAGATCAATGGCGATGTCGACGCCAAGCTCAACCAGCAGATCTGCAATCTCCGCATCGCCCAGGTCGCGCACGTCATGGAACTGGTCGAAGGCGCGAACTATGCGATTGCGGGTTGCGCCGGGCCGGCTGTGGCCGAACGAGACGCCGATGACCTCGAAGCGATCGCGGTCGTGCTGCTCGAACAGGCCGGCGCTCAGATAGGCCGTGGCGTGCTCGTGAAAGTCCGCCGACAGATAGGCCAGCCTGATCCGGGCGCTCGAGCGCTCGCCCGCTCGGCAGAAGGCCGGAACGAGCGGTGTCGGAACCTTGTCGCGGACAAATTTCTCCGCGCATCGCCGCTGCAAGGAAGGATCGCTGCTGTAACCCAGCAGTACAAAGGGCGCGACGATGCTTGTCGCATCCTGGACCCGGGCCGCCATCTGTCCGGCAAGCCGGGCCTGCGAGTCCCAGTCGCACAGGGTGAGCGCACATTCGGCGGCGCCGCTGAAGGCGTTGGGATGGTCGGGCTGTACGGCAAGGACGGCCTCGTAGGCCCGAAGCGCCTCTTCATAGCGCTTCAGTTCGCGCAGGATAGCGGCGCGGTTATAGAGCGCGAAAACAAAATCCGGCCGCAGGGCCAGGGCCCGCTCGCAGCTCAGCAGCGCCAGGTCCGGCTTGTCGTTGGCCGCCTGCGCCACCGACAACATGTGCAGGGCGTCGAGGTTGAATGGGTCGATCGTCAGAACCCGCTGACACAGGGCCTCGGCCTCGTCGTGCCGCTCGGCGTTGCACGCGGCGAAGGCCTGTTCCACCAAATCAGGCAGGGTGAGGTTCGAACTCACCATGGAAACGTCCGCCTCCCCATTGCCTGCCTTGTCTCATGTCTGGCCCGGTTGGTGCGGACGGCCGGAGTCGAACCGGCACGAGCCTTTCGGCCCAACGGATTTTAAGTCCGGTGCGTCTACCAGTTCCGCCACGTCCGCATTGTTCGGACCATAGGCGAGGCTTTGCCGTTTGGCGACCTTGCCGATTTGACGCCCCGGGCGGAAAATGCGCTGTCAGCTCCAGGAGGGCGGACGCCGTTCAGGAGAATGCGATGAAACTTCAACCTGTTCTGATCGCCCTTACCGCCGTCAACCTGGCCATTCTCGGCTACCTTACTCTGCGCACCCGGGCGGAGGCGGCGACGCCGGCCACAGCGCAGATGCTGCGCGGCAAGGGGCTCGAGATCGTCGACGACGCCGGCAAGGTGCGCGCCAGCATCACGCTGTTTCCCGCCGCCCGGCAAAAGGACGGCTCGATCTATCCGGAGACGGTGCTGCTGCGTCTGATCAATTCCCACGGCAAGCCGACGGTAAAAATCTCATCCCTGGACGATGGCGCGGCCATGAGCCTGGGCAGCGATGGGCCAGCCTATGCTCAGATCCTGGCGCGGGACGACAAGCCGGTGCTGAACCTGATCGACCGGGACGGCAAGCACCTGGCGCCCTAAGTCGCCTCAACGGGCGTAAGCTTTTCAATCCCCGCTTCGCGCAAGGCTGCCTGAAGCTCCACAAACGTCGCCTCGACCTCCGCGGCGTTGCGGCCGCGAATAACCAGGTTTGAGCCAAAGCCCTCGGGCCCGAAGAAGGGATAGCTGCCCAGCGACAGGTCGGGGTGCGCCTTGGCCGTCGCCTCCAGCGGGGCGGCGATGACGCCCTCGCCCGATCCGTCGACGCGCACGGTTTTGGAGATCGTGATGGCGCCGGGGCGCAGGCGTGGGCCCACGTCTTCCAGCATGCCGCGCATGATCGATGGCACGCCGGCCAGCACAAATACATTTTCGATGCCGAATCCAGGCGGGCCCTGGACCGGGTTCCGGACCAGGAAGCCTCCATCGGGAACCCGCGCCATGCGCCGGCGGGCCGCAGTCAGCTCCCAGCGGGCCGACAGCAGGGCCAGAATGCTCTCGTCCTCGTGCAGCGCCACGCCGAACGCCTTGGCCACGCAGTCGGCGGTGATGTCGTCGTGGGTCGGACCGATGCCGCCTGTAGTGATCAGATAGTCGTAGGTTGTCCGCAGGTGATTGATCGCGACAATGATCTCGTCTTCCACATCCCCGACCACGCGCGCCTCGGGCACATCGATGCCGAACTGGGCCAGGTAGCGGGCGATGGCGTTGAGATTGGTGTCCTGGGTGCGACCCGACAGGATCTCGTCCCCGATGATCAGGACGGCGCAGGTTACTCTGTCGTTCGGATCGGTCATGCGGCCTAACTAACAGGCGGCCGCGCCGCCGCAAACCGCCGCCGGCAGATCGCGTCGAGCTTGGCCGCCAGTCCCGCATCCCATTTGGCCGGATCGGTGATGATGGCGGTATCCAGGCCTGTGTCGATCGGCGAGGCCTCGCGCGATCCGGTCAGGCCGGCGGCCAGGTGGACGATCAGGTCTTTGGCCTTGACGGCCGAGTGCTGCATCATGGCGACGATGTGCTCGACCTCGACGTCCGACCCGGTCTCGCGCCAGCAGTCATAGTCGGTGACCATGCAGAAATTGGCGTAGGGCAGCTCGGCCTCGCGGGCCAGGCGCGCTTCTGGCAGGGCTGTCATGCCGACCACATCACAGCCCCAGGCGCGGAACAGGCGTGACTCAGCCCGGGTGGAGAACTGGGGGCCCTCGATCACCACATGGGTCGCGCCGGACACGAACTTGACGCCGCAGCGCACCGCCGCCTGGGCCAGTTTGGCGGACAGGCGCGGGCAGACGGGATCGGCCATTGGCAGATGCGCGACCAGGCCTTCGCCGAAGAACGAGCGCCCGCCGCGGGTCGTGCGGTCGATGTACTGGCCGGTGATGGCGAAATCACCGGGCTCCAGGTCCTCGCGCAGCGAGCCGACCGCGTTTATGGACAGGATGTCGGTGCAGCCGGCTCGCTTGAGCACGTCGATATTGGCGCGGGCGTTGATGGCCTCAGGCGAGATGCGGTGGCCGCGGCCGTGGCGGGGCAGGAACACCAGCTTGACGCCGGACAGCTCGCCTATCAGCACCTCGTCGGACGGATCGCCCCACGGCGAGGCGATCGCGACCCAGTGGGAGTCCTTGAGGCCCTCGATATCGTAAAAGCCCGAGCCGCCGATGACGCCGAGCGTCCAGTCCGCCATGCCGTCTCCCCTTCCTGACGTGATCCGGTTAAGCACCAGGCATGGAGTTTGCAAGACCACTGACCCGCGCGACCCTCAACCGCCGTTACAAGCGCTTCTTCGCCGACGTAACGCTGGAGGGCGGCGAAGAGATCACCGCGCACTGCCCGAACCCCGGCGCCATGCTGGGCGTCTGTGCGCCGGGCGCGACCGTCTGGTTGTCGCGATCGGACAGCCTGACGCGGAAACTGGCTCACACCCTGGAACTGGTCGAGGCCGACGGCGGGCTTGTCGGCGTCAACACCATGCTGCCGAACCGGCTGACGGAAGAAGCGCTGAGGGCCGGCGTCATCGCCGAGCTGACTGGATATGAAACCATCCGCCGCGAGGTGCGGTACGGCCAGGCCAGCCGCGTGGACTTCGTGCTGGACCATCCGGACCTGCCATCCTGTTATCTCGAGGTCAAGAACGTCACCGTTATGCGCACGCCCGGCCTGGCTGAGTTTCCGGACTGCGTGTCGCTACGGGCCAGCAGCCATGTGAGGGAACTGGAAGCAATGGTTCAGAGCGGCTATCGCGCCGCCGTTCTGTTTGTGGTCCAGCGGACCGATTGTTCGGCCTTCTCGGTCGCAGCCGACATGGACGTCAAATTCGCTCAGGCCCTGGCCAGTGCCCTTGAAGCCGGCGTGGAAGTGGTGTGTTACGGATGCGAGATGACCACCCGCGGCATTGCCTTGTCGGAAAAGCTGGACTGGAGAGCGCCGTGACCGCCAAACCCAAGGAACTGAACGAGGCGTTCGTCCGCGACCTGCCGGACCACGGACCCGTCGTCATGGTCAATCTGGTCAAGTTTCATGACCGGGCCACCGACGGCTCGGGAACCGGCTGGGAGGCCTATGTCCGCTACAGCGAGCCAACCATGGGGCTGATAAAGGCCCGCGGCGGCACGGTGCTGTGGGCGGGTAATGTCGAGGGCGCGGCCTATGGCGACGCCGGCGATGGCTGGGATTACGTGGTGCTGGTCCGCTATCCGTCCCGGGCGGCGTTCCTGGACATGGTCACCTCGCCCGAATACGCGGCCGGCAACGCCCACCGCGAAGTCGCCGTAGCCAACCACGTCATCCTGGCTTCGACGGAAACCTATTCCAAGCTGGCAAAACCCCAAGGTTGAAGTTTGCCTCGCAGATTGCGACATTGGCGCCATGACTGACGCCGCCATACTCGATGCGCCCTACCGCGGCGCCGACATCAAGATTCACGGACCCGAGGGGTTCGAGGGCATGCGCGCCGCCGGCAAGCTGGCCGCCGAATGCCTGGACATGCTGACGCCCTACGTCATTCCCGGTGTCGAAACCCAGTATCTGGACGATCTGGCCCGTCAGTTCATTCTGGACCGCGGCGCCCTGCCCGCCTGCCTGTTCTACAAGGGTTATGGCAAGACGGTCTGCATCTCGCCCAACCACGTGGTCTGCCACGGCATTCCGGGCGGGCGCACCAATCAGCGTCTGTCGGAAGGCGACATCGTCAATATCGACGTGACGGTCATCGTCGACGGCGGCTGGCACGGCGACACCAGCCGCATGTATCTGGTCGGAGAAGTCTCGGCGAAAGCGCGGCGTCTGGTCAGCGTGCTGTACGAGGCCATGGACCGCGGTCTGGCGGCGGCAAAGCCGGGCGGGCACATGGGCGACATCGGCTCCTCCATCCAGTCCTATGTCGAATCCCAACGCTGCTCGGTCGTGCGCGATTTCTGCGGCCACGGCCTGGGCCGGGTGTTCCACGACAATCCCAACGTCCTGCACTATGGCCGCCGAGGCGAGCGCGAGCTGCTGGTCCCGGGGATGTTCTTCACCATCGAGCCCATGGTCAACGCCGGACGCTTCGACGTGAAGGTGCTCTCCGACGGCTGGACGGCGGTCACCCGCGACAAGTCCCTGTCGGCCCAGTGCGAACATTCGGTGGGCGTCACCGAGACCGGGCTGGAGATCTTCACCGGCTCGCCCATGGGGCTGTTCAGGCCGGCGGGGCTATAGGTCCAGCGCAAACTGCGCGGGCGCCTCTTCAACCCCCGTCCCGGCCCCGAGGCTGGAGACCGTTACACCCAGCAGCCGCACAGCCTTTTCCGGCGGAAATACCCCACGGACCAAATCGATGCTCACAGTTTCCAGGTCCTCGGCGCCACAGGCCGGCGCGGGCAGGGTTCGGCTGCGGGTGATCTGCACGAAGTCAGCGTATTTGACCTTCAGCGTGATCGTCCGCCCCGTGGTCTTCACCCGCTCGCAGCGGCCCCAGACGTCGCGGGCGATGGTGCGCACGGCCTCTTCGATCTCGGGCTCACTCGCCAGGTCCTGAAAGAACGTGGTCTCCGAGCCCACCGATTTGCGTTCCCGGTCCGGCCGCACGGAGCGATGATCAACGCCGCGCACCAGGTCGTAGTACCAGGCGCCCGCCTTGCCGAACCGCCCTTTCAGGAACTCCAAACTCTGGGCGCGGACATCGCCGCCGGTCTGGATGCCCAAAGCGTGCATCCGCGCCGCCGTGGCTGGGCCGACGCCGTAGAACTTTGTGATCGGCAGCGCCTCGATGAAGGCCAGGGCCTTTTCCGGCGGGATCACGGTCTGGCCGTTCGGCTTGTTGAAGTCCGACGCCACCTTGGCCAGGAACTTGTTGTACGAGACGCCCGCCGAGGCGGTCAGGCCAGTCTCGTCAAAGATGGCGGCGCGGATTTCGCGGGCGATCTCGCTGGCCAGCGCCATGCCCTTTAGGTTTTCGGTGACATCCAGATAGGCCTCGTCGAGCGACAACGGCTCGATCAGCGGCGTGTAGAGGGCGAAAATCTCGCGGATCTGGCGCGACACGGCGCGGTAGACCTCGAACCGCGGTTTGACAAACACCAGCTCAGGGCACTGCCGCATGGCGGTGACCGACGGCATGGCCGAGCGCACCCCGTAGCGCCGCGCCTCATAACTGGCCGCGGCGACCACGCCGCGCTGCTGGCCGCCCACGGCCACCGGCCTGCCGCGCAGGTCAGGATTGTCCCGCTGTTCCACCGACGCATAGAAGGCGTCCATGTCCACGTGAATGATCTTGCGGCCATCGTGGGGCGGAAGCGGCGGCGTCTCGTCCATGAGAACACAGTAGGAACGTTTGGCCGCCGCCGACAACCCACGCCGGGCACGAAAAATCCCGCCAGGCAAGCCTGACGGGATCGTTTCGTCCGTCGTTGACTGGGCTTACCAGCCGATGGTGATACCGGCGCGGGCCGCGGTGGTGCCGCCGCCGCCCGAAGTGGTGGTCGACGCGCCGGCGTTGAACGCCATGCTGTCGCTGATCTTGTAAGCGAACTGCGCGGCCACCGCGGTCGTGCCGCCGTAGGTCGCGGCGTTCAAGGTCAGGTTCATCTTCTTGCCGGGCAGCATCACGACGCCGCCGAGCGCAACGGCGCTGGCCACGCCGCCCTTGACGTCGCTGGACAGCGAATCGTCGAGTGTATTGACCTTGGTGTCGATTGCCGTGTTCAGGGCCGACTGAGCCGCCGACAGCTGGCTGACGTTGACCGCGTCGGCAGCCCCGGTGCCGTTCGACACGCCCGTAATCCGGCCGTTGCCGGCGCTGATAGCGGCTGCGCCGGCAACGCCGCCGACGTTGGCCGAAACGGCGCCCGCCGTGGAAAAGGCCCCGGCGGTTGACGTGCCGGTTGTAACCAGCGTGCCGCCGATTGTCGTGTTGCCGGTGACGCCGAACGTGGTGCTGACGGTGCCCGGACCTGTGATGGTCAAGCTGGTGCCGGTGACGGCCTGGGCCGAAGCGGCGCTGGCGATGGCCAGAAGAGCGAGTGCGCCGGCGCTGGCCAGCAGATGTTTCATAGACATGAATTAACCCTCTTGTTTGTTTCTTCCCCACGGTTCGAGACCGTTGCGAATTGGCTATTGAGGGTTCTCGTCGAACGCAACATGGCTGCAACAATCTGTCGCACTATCGCAATAACGCTGCAATTCTTGGACCCAACCCTGAGCTTTACTAGGCGTTACGGTCCAAATAACAGCGCCGTTCATGCAATTCCGCTTGCGTCTCCGGAACATTTCAGGAACATTTTAGTCGTGGAGCGAAAGACAAACCAGTTGCGGGAAATGGGCCTGTCCGGAGCCGACTGGGGCGGCGCGGACGCAAAGCCGGGGGCCGACCTGGCTGGCCATCGGGAGCGTCTGCGCGAGCGCGGTCAAGCCGGGCTTGGGTTTCTCGCTGATTACGAGTTGCTCGAGCTGCACCTCTTCAGATCCATTCCACGGCAGGACACCAAGCCGCTCGCCAAGGCGCTGATCGCCCGATTCAAGGGCTTGGCTGGCGTGCTGTCGGCCACTTCCGCCGACTTGAGGACTGTGAAAGGTGTCGGCGACGCTGTGGCTCTGGACCTCAAGATTTTGCAGGAAGCTGTCGTCCGGGTGAGCCGGGAAAAGGTTGTCGGGCGCGAAATCATCTCGTCGTGGTCAGCCCTCCTGACCTATGTCCGCGCCGTTTTGTCGCACGAAAACAGGGAGCAGTTTCGCGTGCTTTTCCTCGACCGCAAGAATCAGTTGATCGCCGACGAGGTGCTGGGTCACGGCACCGTCGATCATGCTCCCGTTTATCCGCGCGAGGTCGTGCGCCGGGCGCTGGAGCTTTCGGCCTCGTGCCTGATCCTGGTGCATAACCACCCGTCGGGCGACCCGGCCCCGTCCAGCGCCGACATTGACATGACCCGCCAGATCATCGAGGCGGCGCGCACATTAAGGATCAGCATCCATGACCACCTGATCGTGGGCCGGGACGGTGTGGCCAGCCTGAAGGCGCTGGGACTGATTTAGTCAGTTGAGCGGCGTCTGCTGGTGGAAGGCCAGCTTCCAACCATCGGCCCGCTTGATGTAGGCGCTGCTGATCACCGCGTGATAGGAGGCGCCATCCCTGCCCTTGGCGGTGCAGTCGTAACAGACCACGGCGCTGGTGGGCGACAGGCTCTCGAAGCCCTTGGGCGTCATCGCCACCTCCCGCCAGCGGCCGGCTTCCGCGCTTCTGGCGACTTCCTCGCGTTTCATCACCCCGGCCGTGTCCGTGAACACCACCAGACAGTCCGTGTCACAGTGATCGAGATAGGCCTCCGGCCCGCCGGTCCAGAAAGTCTTTTCGATGATCATGAGATCGGCTTGCAGCGCCATGGTGCGGTCCTTTGCGGTTCAATGAGAGGATAAGCCCCTTGGCCTGCGGATCGTTCCGGGATGCGAATCCTCGAAATCTCCATTTGCTCCCCACGACGGATCGGCGCCCCGTCCTTTAGACAGCGCATTATCAACTGGATCAGGGATGGGACCTTCAATG
>CAZJBC010000017.1:0-18983 GCA_964543805.1 uncultured Brevundimonas sp. | reverse complement strand
GATCACCCAGCACCTGGGCTTCCCGCATTATGGCGACGAGTACAAGGTCATGGGCCTGGCGCCCTATGGCGAGCCCGTACATCTGGACGCCATGCGCAAGATCGTGCGGCTGCAGCCGGATGGATCGTTCCGCCTGGACCTGAGCTATTTCCGGCACCACCGCGAGAAGATCGACTACACCTGGACGGGCGGCTCGCCCGAGGTGGGGGATCTGTTCTCGCCGGCGCTGGAGGCCCTGCTGGGCCCGCGCCGTGACCCGGCCCAGCCCCTGACCCAGCGGGACAAGGACATCGCCCGCTCGGCCCAGACCATGTACGAGGAAGCCTTCTTCCACCTGCTGAACGCCATGCACAAACGCCATCCGGTGGAGGCGATCTGTATCGCCGGCGGCTGCGGCAACAATTCGGTGGCCAATGGCAAGGTGCGCCGGCTGACGCCCTATCGTCATGTCTATGTGCAATCGGCGGCGGGAGACGCAGGGGGCGCGATCGGAGCGGCGTTCGCCCTGTGGCATCGTCAGGGCGGCAAGCGCGGCTTTGTCATGGACCACGCCTATTGGGGCCCGTCGTTCGGGCCGGACGCAATTGCGGCCCTCGTCAAGGAAAGCGACGCCGAGCTGAAGTCCGCCGGCTGCAAGGTCGAGGTCGTGGCGGACGAGGGCGAACTTTGCCGGCGCACGGCGCAGGCGGCCTCCGAAGGCAAGGTGGTCGGCTGGTTCCAGGGGCGGATGGAGTGGGGGCCGCGGGCCTTGGGTGCGCGTTCGATCATCGGCGATCCGCGCCGCGCCGACATGAAGGAAATCCTCAACGCCAAGATCAAGCGCCGGGAAAGCTTCCGTCCTTTCGCGCCGTCGGTGCTGGAAGAGGCGGTGGACGACTGGTTCGAGGAAAACGACGCCGTGCCGTTCATGATGCAGGTGTTCCAGATTCGCGAGGAACGCCGCCCGCAGATTCCGGCGGTGACCCACGTCGACGGTTCGGGCAGGCTGCAAACGGTAAGCGCGAAAACCAACCCGCGGTACCACGGTCTGATCTCGGCCTTCCGCGACATCACCGGCGTTCCGATGGTGCTGAACACCTCGTTCAATGAGAACGAGCCGGTGGTCTGTACGCCGCGCGAGGCGATGGACTGTTTCCTGCGCACGAAGATGGACGTGCTGGTGCTGGGCGAGACTTATATTGAGCGGCGCTAAGCCCTCGCGTTGGCGCGATTGAAACGTGATGTTTCCCACCGGTCCAGGTGGGTGCGAAGCGACAGAGCAGGCTTCTCGATCAAATGCCACGAGGCGGCGGCGGCCATAAACACAATCACCCCGCTGATCAAAGCCATCCAGTACCAATGGTGAGTAACAGGAAGGAACTGATAGCACGTTTGTTGGATGACATAGTGATATAGGAAGATGCCATAGGAATAGTCTGAGGCTGATATGAATTTTAGACGCCTTGGATTTAGCGATCCCAAGTAAATAGTCATGTAGCATATCGTAAATAGTGACAAATAGTTGCCGACTGCGAATCGATTATGTTCCGTAATTGCAAATAATACAGTAAATATTGTTGAAACGGCAAACAGAGTGAAGCTGTGAGGAATTTTCTCTTTGTACATGAAGGCGCAAGCGCCAACTAGGAAACTGAAAACAAGGAAAAACCCGGGGACGGAATAGGAACCGAATGAGAAATCGAAATTGTGGCGAATGCCATGTATAACAAGATATGAAATAAGTATGCTGATAGTAACTATAAGGGTGATAATCCTATGTTTTCGCATCGCAATAATAGATATTATTGAAATGGATACGTAGCAATATAACTCCCAAGGGACCGTCCATAGCTGATAATTGACAAAATGAGTTATGTTATTCTGAAATAATCCGGGAAGATCGAAATGAATATCTCCGATCATATTCAGAAGATAGGCTCTAAACTTTGAATCTGAAAAATATTTCACCAATGGATAGGTAGTCGCTATCGGGCCGATTATGAATGCCGACAACAATACCTCAGTCATAAGCGCCGGAAATATCCGGATTATCCGCAGCCCGAGAAATTTCAAGATCGTCTTGCAGCGGAGTAGGCTTCCGGCAACGAGAAAGCCGCTCAGACAAAAGAACATCGGCAGCAAAGTCAGAAGCAGGGGCTGGGCGGCTGTATCCCAAAGGTTGATATTTTGAGACAGAGACGTGCAGTGCTGGAACGCGATCAAAACGGCAAGAACAAGCCGCAAATAGTCGAAACCAGATGGCCGCCATTTTGCCGAGACAAGCCGATCGTGAACCGATGTCATAGGGACCGCCAGCGGCGCAGTAGCGCCGCCATCACCGGTCGTCGAAGCGTGGACGCGACACCCTCAGACAACTTCGAGCCCAGCGAAATTTCGATTTACTTTGCAGTTCATATCCGATCCGGGCGGGGCTATCAGCAACGCTTATCGAGGTTTGTTTGGGCATGACAAGCATTATCGTTTGCGATTGGATCCCACCTGCATTTGGGGCGGTTGGCCAGTATCAACACAAGCGGGCGCGCTCTCAAGTGGCGGCTGGAACGCCTACCGTCCTGATCGGCTTGGGAGACCACGACGAGGAGATATTCGAAGGCGACCTGACGATCGTGCGTCTGGCCGCGCCCAAGACCGCCAAGTCGGCTTCGCTGGCACGGCGGGCGCTCTGGGCCCTGAATAACAGCTGGCGGCTGCTGCGCGCGACTCATCGGGTGCAGCGCGATTTGCCGGAGGGCGAGGGCGAGATTCTGGTCACCGGATCGCCGCCGTTCCTTTCCTATCTGGTCATTCTGGCCAACGCCTTCGTGTGGCGTCGCACCGTGGTCTATCGGATCACCGACTTCTACCCTGAGACCTTGTTCGCGGCCGGACACTTTAGGTTTCTGAAAATCTTCGAGGGGCTTTTCCATGGTCTGCGCCGCGGCGCGGGCCGGATCGAATCTCTCGGCGAGGATCAGACCCGACGGCTGGTGGAATCCGGGTTTCCGCCAGAGCGGATCGTGCTGGCGCGCGATGATTGTCCCATTGCTGACTGGTCGCGGCGCACGCCGGTTCTCCGGCCCTTCAGCGACGACAAGGTCACCTTGCTCTATTCCGGCAACCTGGGTGTCGCCCATGATCTGCCGACGATCTGCGCGGCCTATGAGCAGCACGTGCGGGCGGGATCGGACCGGGTGCGGTTGTGGGTCAACGGCCAGGGCGCGCGGATCGCCCAGATCAAGGACTATTGTGAAGCCCGCGACCTGCCGCTGCATCTGACCCCGCCAGCCGCGTTGGAAGACCTGCCCGAGGTGTTGCGCTGCGCAGATGGCCACCTGGTTCTGCTGCGCGACGAATTCTGGGGCTATGTGCTGCCGTCCAAGATCTACGCCTGTCTGGAACTGGATCAGCCGATCCTCTACGTCGGGCCCGTGGAGTCCGATCTGCACCTTTTAATTTCGCAAAGGTCCGCGCCCTGGCATCACGCCCGGCCAGGCGATGTCGAGGCCTGCGCGGCGATGCTGGAACTGCTGGCCGATCAGGCCTTGGCCGCGCGGAGCGGCGGACGGTGAATCAGCCCCTGGCCCGCCGTCTCGGACGAGCCCTGCTGCAACTGCCCCTGGATCTGCTGCGTTCACTCCTGCTGCTCAGCGCCTTCGTCTCGCTGGTGCTGAGCCTCCTGGCGAACGGCGGGCGCTTCAGCCGGCTGCTGGATGTGATCGCCCACTTTGCTCTGGGCGGGTTCGTCGTCTCGCTGCTCGCCCTGGCGGCGTCGCTGGCGATCTGGCCCCGCGGGGGGCGCAAGCCCGCGGCTCTGGCCCTGGCCGGTCTTCTGGCCTGGGGCTTGCTGATCGCGCCCGACTATGTTCGCGCCGCCTTGGCGCCCCGCTCGCCGGCCGGCGGCGAGATGATCAAGATCGTTCAGTTCAACCTGTGGGTCGACAATGTCGATCCGGTCGGCACCGCCAACTGGATCCTGAAGGAAGACGCCGATGTGGTGGTGGTCGAGGAAATCTCGGATATTCCCGGCCGGATCATCGCCCGCCTGAAGGGGGTTTATCCCTACCAGATCGGTTGCCGCGATCCTTACCCCTGCTCGACCATGATCCTGACCAAGACCGCGCCGATTCAGACGGGCGGCTGGCCGATACCATTCGGCCGTGCGAATCTGGCTTGGGTGAAGCTGACCGGCCCGGGCGGCGACTATGTCATCGCGGGCGTCCACCACGCGTGGCCCTACCCGGTCGGTATCCAGCCGGACCAGGTTCCCTGGACGGCGAGCACGCTAAAAGCCTTTGACCAGCACAATCTGATCCTTTCCGGCGACTTCAACTCAACGCCGTGGACCCGCGCGCTGAAGGATCAGGATCGCCTGATCGGGCTGGAGCGGCGCACCCGCGCCCTGCCGACCTGGCCAGCCTATGTGTTCGAGCGACGACCGACGCGGTTTCCCATGCCGTTACTGCCCATCGATCACATTTATGCCGGGGACGCCTGGAAAACGGTCAGCGTGCGCCGGGGGCCAAGGCTGGGATCGGATCACTATCCGATTGTGATCACCTTGCGCAGGGATACGCCTGCGCATTGAGTTTGTGGTCATATGCCGGTAATCGACCACGGCTCGTTCTTGCGTATGTGACAGGGGTTCCACATGACCAAATCCGCGCTGGTGCTCGGCGCCGGGGGTTTCATCGGCGGGCATCTGGTCAGGCGCCTGAAGGGCGAGGGCTTCTGGGTGCGCGGCGTTGATCTGAAGTTCAACGAATACGCCGAGACCGAGGCCGACGATTTCGTTATCGGCGACCTGCGCGAGCAGGACGTTGTGCGCTCTGTGATCGACCGGCGTTACGACGAGGTCTATCAGCTGGCCGCCGACATGGGCGGGGCCGGCTATATCTTCACCGGCGAGCACGACGCCGACATCATGCACAACTCGGCGACCATCAATCTCAACGTCGCCGACGCCGCCCACAAGCGCAACATTCGCAGCGTCTTCTATTCCTCATCGGCCTGCATGTACCCGGCCCACAATCAGGAAGACCCCGACAACCCCAACTGCGCCGAGGATTCGGCTTATCCGGCCGCGCCGGACAGCGAATACGGCTGGGAGAAGCTGTTCTCCGAGCGCCTGTTCCTGGCCTACAACCGCAACCACGGCATGAAGAACCGCGTCGCCCGCTATCACAATATCTTCGGGCCCCAGGGCACCTGGGATGGTGGCAAGGAAAAGGCGCCCGCCGCCGTCTGCCGCAAGGTCGCCCAGGCCCGCTCGGGCGGTTCGATCGAGATCTGGGGCGATGGCCTGCAGACCCGCTCGTTCCTCTATGTCGACGAATGCCTGGAAGGCTCGACCCGCCTGCTGCGCTCGAACGTCGATATTCCGGTGAACATCGGCTCGGACGAGATGGTCAGCATCAATCAGCTGGCGCAGATGGTCGCCGACATCGCCGGCAAGTCCCTGACGCTGGATCATATTCCGGGGCCGCTGGGCGTGCGCGGGCGCAATTCTGACAACCGGCTGATCCAGCAGAAGCTGGGCTGGGCGCCCAGCCAGCCGCTGGTCAAGGGGCTGGAGAAAACCTACGCCTGGATCGAAAGTCAGGTTCACAGGAACGCAAACTAAGGTGGCCAAAACAGCCCTCATCACCGGCGTGACAGGCCAGGACGGCGCCTATCTGGCCGAACTGCTGCTGGCCAAGGGCTATATTGTTCACGGGATCAAGCGGCGGTCCTCCTCGTTCAACACTGGCCGCATCGACCACCTCTATCTCGATCCGCACGTCGAACACGCCAATCTGAAGCTGCACTTCGGCGACATGACGGACGCCGGAAACCTGGTCCGCATCGTCCAGGAGACCCAGCCGGACGAGATCTACAATCTGGCCGCCCAAAGCCACGTGATGGTCAGTTTCGAGACCGCCGAATACACCGCCAACGCTGATGGGGTGGGCGCCCTGCGGCTGCTGGAGGCGATCCGCCTGTTGGGTCTGGCAGGCAAGTCGCGGTTCTACCAGGCCTCGACGTCGGAGCTTTACGGCAAGGTCCAGGAAACCCCGCAGACCGAGAAGACGCCGTTCTATCCGCGCAGTCCCTATGCGGCGGCCAAGCTCTACGCCTACTGGATGACGGTGAATTACCGCGAGGCCTATGGCATCCATGCCTCGAACGGGATCCTGTTCAACCACGAGAGTCCGATCCGCGGCGAGACCTTCGTCACGCGCAAGATTACCCGCGCGGTCGCGGCGATCGAACTGGGGCTGCAGGACCGGCTCTATCTGGGCAACCTGGACGCCGAGCGAGACTGGGGTCATGCGCGCGACTATGTCGAAGGCATGTGGCGCATCGTCCAGCAGGATCAGCCGGACGACTATGTGCTGGCCACGGGGCAGACCCGCTCAGTTCGCGAGTTCGTCACCCGGGCCTTCGCCGAGGTCGGCAAGATCCTTGAATGGCGCGGGCATGGCGTCGGCGAGACCGGGGTCGATGTGGCCAGCGGCAAGGTGCTGGTCGAGGTCGACCCGATGTACTTCCGGCCCACCGAGGTCGACCGGCTGATCGGCGACGCGACCAAGGCGCGGACGGTGCTGGGCTGGATGCCGACCACCAGTTTCGAGCAGCTGGTCACCGACATGGTGCGCGGCGATCTTGAGGTCATGGCCAGGGAGAGGCGGGTCTGAGCGCCTACGACCTTAAGGGGAAACGCGTGTTCGTCGCGGGCCACAGCGGCATGGTCGGCAGGGCCGTCGTGCGACGATTGGCGGGCGAAGGCGTGACGCTGGTTACGCCGGACGCCCGGATCGACTATCGCCGCCAGGCGGATGTCGAAGCCTGGATGGATCAGGCCCGCCCGCAAGTGGTCTTCCTGGTGGCGGCCCGGGTCGGCGGCATCCTGGCCAACGACACGGCCCCGGCCGAATTCTTGTATGACAACCTGATGATCGAGGCGAACCTGATCGAGGCGGCTCGCCGTGCCGGGGTGGAAAAGCTGATCTTTGCCGGATCGTCCTGTATCTATCCGAAGGATGCGGCTCAGCCGATGGCCGAGGCGGCTCTGTTGTCAGGCCCGCTGGAGCCGACCAACCAGTGGTACGCAGTGGCCAAGATCGCCGGGATCAAACTGGCTCAGGCCTATCGAAGGCAGTATGGCTGCGACTTCATTTCGGCCCAGCCGACCAATCTGTATGGTCCCTTCGACAACTTCGATCTGGCCGCCAGCCATGTGATCCCGGCCCTGATGCGCAAGGCCTATGAGGCGGCTGCGGGGGACGGCCGGCTGACGGTCTGGGGCTCGGGCCGGCCGCTGCGCGAATTCCTGCACGTGGACGATCTGGCCGACGCCCTGGTTTTCCTGGCCCGTACCTACAGCGGCGAGGAGATCGTCAACGTCGGCAGCGGCGAGGAGGTGTCAATCGCCGACCTGGCCCGCCAGATCGCCGCCGTCGCGGGCGTGAAGGGCGAGATCGTCTTCGACGCTTCGAAACCTGACGGAACCTTGCGCAAGCTCGTGGACGTCTCGCGCCTCACTGCCCTGGGCTGGAATCGCGCAAGACCACTGGCGCGGGGGCTTGGTCAGACCTACGAGTGGTTTGTCGCCCACCGCCAGGACGCCCGGGGCATGGGCGCCCCTTCATCAACCCAGACAGAATGACCATGGCCAGCAGTCTCAACACCAAGCGCATCCTCGTCACCGGCGGCGCCGGGTTCATCGGCTCGCACCTGTGCGAGCGGCTGCTGGATCAGGGGCATGACGTGCTGTGCGTCGACAACCTGTTCACCGGCTCCAAGGCCAATGTCGCTCACTTGATCGGCAATCCGATGTTCGAGCTGATGCGCCACGACGTGACCTTCCCGCTCTATGTCGAGGTCGACCAAATCTACAATCTGGCCTGCCCGGCCAGCCCCGTTCACTACCAGCACGATCCGGTGCAGACGACCAAGACCTCGGTTCACGGCGCCATCAACATGCTGGGCCTGGCGAAAAGGGTGAAGGCGCGCATCCTGCAAGCCTCGACGTCCGAAGTTTACGGTGATCCCTCGGTGCACCCGCAGACCGAGGACTATTGGGGCAATGTCAATCCGATCGGGCCGCGTTCCTGTTACGACGAGGGCAAGCGCTGCGCCGAGACCCTGTTTTTTGACTATCACCGCCAACACGCTCTGCCGATCAAGGTGGCGCGCATATTCAACACCTACGGGCCGCGCATGCATCCCAACGACGGGCGGGTGGTGTCGAACTTCGTCGTCCAGGCGCTGAAGGGCGAGGCAATCACCCTGTTCGGCGACGGCGCCCAGACGCGCTCGTTCTGCTACGTCGATGACCTGGTCGAGGGTCTGATCCGGCTGATGAATACGCCGGTGTCGGTCACCGGTCCGATCAATCTGGGCAATCCCAACGAGTTTACCATCCGCCAGCTGGCCGAGCAGGTGATTGTGCTGACAGGGTCAAAGTCGAAGATCGAACTGCGCGACCTGCCGGTGGACGATCCGCGCCAGCGTCAGCCCAACATCGAACAGGCGGCGAAACATCTGGACTGGCAACCGACCATTCAGCTGCGCGAAGGCCTGATCAAGACGATCGCCTACTTCGACGCGCTTCTCCGCCAGGGTTGACCAGCAGACCGCAGGCGTAGGCGAACACTGTCGCCATGGTCAGGGTGCGCAAGGGATAGTCGATCGTCGAGTGCAGCAGCAGCAGAATGACGACGATGCTGCCCGCGCAGGCAAGATTGGCGCTGTTCGATGAAGGGCTGGCCCAGGCGACGAGCGTACGTCGCGCCACCCAGTACAAAAACCCGACCAGGGCGGCCAAGCCCATAAGGCCCGTTTCCAGAAAGATTTCCAGGAAGTCGTTGTGGGCGTGGTTCCAGAATTTCGGCCCCATCAGGTCGATGGGCTCGTGGCCCGCAAACACCGGCACAAAAGTGCCCGAGCCCGAGCCGAACGGCAGGTATTCAAGGGTGGTGTGCAGGGTGGATAGCGCGGCGGTCAGGCGTCCGCCCATTTCGGTGTCGTTGGCGCTGGTGAAACGGTCGAGCACCGGCCCGATCCCGAACGCGACGGCGACCAGCAGGACAATAGCGATCACCCCGCCCAGCAGGGTGGCGCCGCGGCGGCCCTCGCCCATCTCGTTGCGCCAAACCAGCATCAGGCTGGCGACCAGCGCAGGGACCGTCAGCAGGACGCCGGCGCGCGATTTGACCACCACCAGGGCCACAATCTCGACCATGAAGATGGCGATGGCGAAGGCTACCGGGATCAGCGTCTTGCGTCGCTGATGACGGTCCAGATTGAGCCACAGCGCCGCCAGGGGCAGGGCGGCGACCAGCATAGAGGCCTGGTGGTTGCGGTTGACGAACAGGCCCACCGCCGAGTCGGTGTTGGCGCCTTCAACGAAATAGAGCGGACTGTCAGGGCCGCCCGCGATCTGAGCGACGCCGATGGCCACGCTGACCAGGCTCATGCCCAGGGGGACAAGGCTCAGCCAGCGTTTGCTATTGGTCGACAGGCCGGCCACACCCAAAAAGACCGCGACCGGCGGCAACAGAGCCAACAGGTGCGACAGGGTCTCTGACGGCAACAGGCTGATCGGCGCCCAGCCGGTGACGCCCGCCATTCGCCGCACCGCCGCCGCTGGACCATGACCGGGCAGGACAGCCCAGATCGGGCCGGGCAGGGGGATGAGCTGGATGATCAGGATCGCAAAGGCCGCGCCGATCAGGATCAGGGGCAGGCGAAAGTCCTTTGGCAGGGGCGCGGCGGTCATCCGCCAGAGGGTATAGGCCAGCAGCGGCAGGCATGCCGTCTCGATGATCATGATAGGCGCGAGGTTGTAGCGGGTGGCGCCGCCCAGAGCCGTGCCGACGACCATCACCGCCGCGGTCAGCCAGGCCAGAATCTGCTCGCCGCTGAACCGGCGGCCTGCCGGCGCGCCGTGCTTGGGAGGTTGCCAGCGCATGTTCATGACGCACTTCCCGCCGGCACGATGTTCACCTTGTCATACCAAAGGTCGATGTCGGCGCCCTGGGGCGCGTGAATAGCGCGCAAGGTCAGGCGCTGGGCCGGACAGGCCGCCGAGATCGTGAAGTCAGCCGTAAATTGGCTCCACTGTCCGGCGACGCCGGCCGGGGCTATGGCTTCGGCCAGGGCCGTAGGTTGGCCTTCGCAGGTGACGACCCATTCCATCCGGCCGGCCGACGCGGGCGTGCCGCTCATGACCTCGCCCTTCAGCTGGTAGCGGCCAGGCGGGACGACCAGAAGCTGGCTGGGAAAATTGCGGTTGGCGACCCCGTCATAGATGATGTGCAGAGCCGGATCGGACGGGCGATCGGGCGGCGGCTCCATGACGCCGCTGGCGCCGTCGGCGAAATTCCAGCCGAACGGTTTTGAGTCCGGAAGGCCGGCGAAATCGCCGTCATAAACATAGGCGATCCTGGTGGTCATCTTATCCGGCAGGAACAGGATCCAGTCCAGATAGGCTTCGTCATAGCGCTTGTTGGCGACTAGCCGGGTCAATAGGGCCGTCAGCTCTTCGGGCGTGACCTGGCCTCCCGATTTCTGAATCTCCGACAGCAGCGAAAACGGGCCGTTGGAGTCGGCGTAGGTGTCCATGATGTCGCGCGTGAAGATGTTCCGCCACGCCGGGGCCTTGGCAAGACGCCGGGCCAGTGGCGGGATCGCGTTGGGGTCGTTCAGGCTGCCGGCCAGGCGGGGAAACAGCTGACTGGTGAAATCGGCCTCGCGGCGAAGAAGAGCGTCGGCGCGCAGGAAGGCGGCGTCATAGTTCTTCTGGGCCAGCAGGTGATCGAACAGCCACAGATCGGCGATGTTTTCCCGGTGGTTGATATTTACGGCCGCCGTCATCAGGGCCTCGGTGTCGGCTGGCCTTCCCTGGCGCTCGCGGATGGCGCCGATCAGACTCATGGCGACGGAGTTCAGTGGCTCGCGGGCAAGGGTGCGGCGAGCGTTCGACTCGGCGTCCGCCAGTTTGCCGGCGTCGGCGGCTGGGTCGCGGACGATCTGCCAGGCGGCGTTCAGCGAGGCGTTCGCGTTGGCCGGGCCGCGGGTGACAATGCTGGAATCGTTGGTGAAGATCAGGCCGGCCAGCACCAGGCTTGCCACCGCCAGTCCGATCGCCAGTATCAGTCGAGAACGGGAGTCACGCCGGGGCGAGCTGGGCGGACCGTCGGGGCGCGGCGAAACCGCGTTGCTCAATTGCCGCTCTTGATCTGGGGCTTTTGTCCGTAAGCGTAGTCATAGGCGTAGCCGTAGCCGTAGCCGTAGCCGTAGGAGGATTTCTTGGCGTCGAACTTGGTCAGCAGGACGCCGAGGATGCGCGGCGCGCCGACGTTCAGGCGCCGCAGGGCGACCCGGGCAAGATTGCGGCCTGTGCCGCCTGCCTCGATCACGATCATGGTGCCCACCACCGACGAAGCCAACAGAGGACCATCGGCCAGACCCATGATCGGCGGGCCGTCGACCACGACGATGTCGTAAGCGCTGCGCGCTTCTCGCAGCAGCATCTCGATCCGGTGGCCGGCCAGAAGCTCGGCCGGATTTGGCGGCAAGGGACCGCACGGAATGAAGGACAGGCAAGGCGTGCTGGTCTGCTGGACGATGCGCGCCAGCGGTGCGCCACCCGTGAGGAAGTTGCTCAGGCCTGAACTGTTCTCCATCTGCATCGCCCGGTGCAGCGAAGGATTGCGCAGGTCGCCGTCGATGAGCAGCACGCGCAGACCCAACCGGGCGAAATTGCTCGCGATCGCGACAGCGCTGGTAGACTTGCCTTCCGATGGCCGCGCGCTGGTCACCAGCAGACTGGATGGAACCCCCTCGTCTGTTGAGAACTGTAGCGCTGTTCGCACCGAATAGTAGGATTCGGAGAAGGCGGACCGCACGTCGGCCATGGCTTCGGCCGGCGTGATGCCGCGATCGAGTTTCGGAATCGTGCCCAGCAGCGGCAGGCCGAGTTTCTTTTCGACGTCCTCGGGCATGCGGATCGACTCGTCGAGGTATTCAATCAGGAACGCCAGGGCGACCCCGAGGAAGAGACCGATCATTGCCGCGGTGATGACATTCTTCTTCGGCTGAGGCTTGGAAGGGAAGTGCGGCGGCTGGGCCTCGTCAACGACGGTGATATTATTGGCTGTGATCGCCCCGGCCGTGCTGACCTGTTTGAACTGGTCCAGCAGGCTCTGATACTGCGCCTGGCTTGTGGCCGCGGCCAGTTGCTTGAGCCCGTATTCGATCCCTTGCGAGTTCTGGCTGAGGAATGAGCCCTGCAGCTGCTGCACCTGGGCCTGTTGTTGGTTCTCCAGCGTCACCGCCGCATCGTACTGGGTCTTGAGCGACTGCTTGATGGCGTTGGTTTCGGTGTTGATGCGGGTCTGCAGCGAGGTGATCTGCGCTTGCAGTCCCTGCATGCTTTGCTCTTTGGGCAGGTAGATCGCGCTCTTGTTCTGGTAATCGGCCTCCTTGGCCGCCAGGTCCTGTTTCAAGGTCTGGATGGTCGAGTTTTCCAGAACCTCGGGCAGGTCATTGGCCGCCTGGAGGGACTGGTTGTAGCGGGCCTCGGCGCGGAAGCGGGCGTCCTTGGCCGCGCTCAGAGCCGTGTTGGCGGCCATCAGGCTTGAGCCGACGAGGGTGGTGCTGGCGCCGGTCGAGGCGCCGCCGTCCTTGGAGTCGCCAGTCGCGGTGGTGATGTTGATGATCTTGTTCTTGGTGGCGTAGTCGGCCAGTTCACGGTCGGCCGCTTCAAGCTTGACCTTTTCCTCGTCAATCTTGCCCTGCAGGAAGCTGCGGGCATAGTTCGAGGCGTCGTACCGCCGGTCGAGATTCCACTTGATGAAAGTTGCCGCGACGGTATTGGCGATACGCGCCGAGGCCTGTGGATTAGGACTGTCGAAGGTGATGCGGACCAGGCGCGAGCGCTGGACAGGCAGCACCGACAAGCCGCCTTGCACCGCGCTGATCAACTGGTTGCGGATGGCTGTCGCCGAGGGCCGCTTGCCGTCGCGGCCCGCCCCGCCGATGCCCAAGCCGTTCAGCAGGTTCGCGTCGCTCATCAGGTCATTTGTGTCGACGGTCTTGACCGCCAGTTCGCGGCTTTTCAGCAGGCCGTTCTGGGTTTCAAAGAACTCGTCCGAACTGCCGTCCTCGCGCGGTTCATTGGTCTGCAGATCGCCGACCTTGGGGGCTTCCCGGTCGATCTGCATGGTGACGGCGGCGGTATAGATCTTGGTCGTCAGCAGGGTCTTGGCGACGCCGGCTGCGATCGCCAGGATCATGACAGCCAGAATGACCAGCCAGTGCTTGGCCAGGATCCGCAGATATTTGTGCAGATCGATGCCGCCTTCGTCGTGAGGCTCGTCGGCGAACCATTCATAGGCGCCATAGCCGCGGCCGCGGTCAGGGGCCATGACAACCGCGCCGCGGTTCGGTCCGACCGGCGCACGATCCGGCGCGTTGCGGTCCGCGATGTCGTCGTTGTCGCCCAGCATACTCAGATCAGCCTCATAAATTGTCCCGTTTCACTCGCACGGGATCAGAACAGCGTAAACACCCCAAGGAACGGCAGAGCCGCCATCGCCGCCTTGACCGCGCTCTTGGAGGCCGAGGTGTCGACCACAATCGTGTCTCCAGCGATGATCTGCGGATCCGGCGCCGCGCCCTTGTTGATGGCGTCCAGATCAAACACGGCGCGCGAGCGCTGGCCGTTGATCGTGCGTAGTACGAGGACGGCATGCGGGTTAGCTGAAGCCAGGTCGGCGCCGCCGGCCATCGCCACGACCTGGGCCAGGGTTGTGTTGCCGCGCAGGGACAGGACACCCTGGTTTCGCACCGCGCCACTGACCGTAACCTGCTGGCTGAGCGCCTCACGCAGGGTGACGGTGACCTGCGGGTCTTTGAGGCAGCATTCGGCAAGCTTGGTGGCGATATCAAAGCTGACATCGTGAGTGGTTTTGCCGGCGACGTTCAGCGCCCCGACCTGAGGCAGAACAATTGACCCGCTGGCGTCAACCTGGATTTCAGGGAAGCTCAGATCGGCCATTTGATAGACGCTGATACCGATTTTGTCGAAGGGTCCCAGTCGGTATTCCACGGGCGCAACAGGCGTCTGATTCAGTATTGCGCCGGTGTTGTCCTGGCCGAGAGCCTGAAAGCCGCCGCCTGCGGCTGGGTGAGATCCGATGCCGTCGGAGGCGCAGCCGGCCATCAACAGGCACGCTAGTGAGGCGATGATCGCTGCTCTGTTCATGGTCATCCCTGTCATGCCGATTGGGCGCCCGCGAACAGACGCCTGAAGAACCCCAACCCGCCCGAACGGCGGGCGGCGCCAACCGCCGGAGGCATGCTCTCCGGCGAGGCGTTCTCAAGCACACCGGCCGGTCGCGTCAACACCATATCGATCGCGGCCTGTTCGCCAAGCCGTTCGGCGACCTTATCACGGGCTTCGGCCATCAACGGCGCACGATTTCTCAGGTTGTGGGCGTCAGTGGCCAGAATGTGGACGAGACCTTCGTCAATCATCCGTTCCGCCCAGTATTGCGGACGGCGGCCGAACCGGCCGGTGAGCGAGCCGCAGGTGATCTGCATCCACACCCCCTGATGCGCCAGATTGCACATGGTGTCGTAGTGGTTCTCGATCCAGGTCAGACGTTCGGGGTGGGTCAGCACCGGCTGAAACCCGGCCGCCATGACGTCAAAGGCGGCGTCTTCCAGCCGCGGCGGGGCGGTATGGTGCGGCGGCTCGAACAGGAAGTAGCGGGAATCATTCAGGGAAAGCAGGCCGCCGTTCTTGAGCTTGATCCCCAGATCGGACTGCAGGTGAATGTCGGCTCCCGTGACCAGCCGCAGCGCGATGTCTGCCTCGTCCAGGGCCGTTTGCAGGGCGGCGATGTGGCTTCGCACCGCCGGGCCGGTGTTGTCGTAGACACCCGGCATCATATGTGGCGTGCAGGCCGTGATCCGGATTCCCTCGGCGACAGCCACCCGCGCCATGGCCAGCGAGTTTTCCAGATCGACCGCGCCGTCGTCGATGCCGGGCAGGATATGGCAGTGAAGGTCGATCAAGACATCCTCAAATCTATCGCCCATCGCCCCCACAACAGGTTTCGACTATAGGCCGACCAGCGGCGGAGCGGGAGGGGCCGCGCCAAATTTCACAACAATATCTTCCCCGTCGTCATCGTCCGTTGACGAGCGACGCCAATAGCGTCGACATAGTCTCGTCATGGCCCCAACGCCCAAGCTTGAAAAAGGTTCACAGCCCCTCCCGCCGCTACCGCCCGAAGGCGTGGCCGGGCGTAACGCCATGGTGGTGGTTGCTGTCGTCGTGGCAGGCGCGGCCCTGCACTGGCTGGGCGACCTTCTGACGCCTTTGGCCCTGGCCATTTTCCTGATGGTGATGATCGAAAGCTTCACGCGCCTGCTAAAGGCGAGATTCAAATTTCTTCCAGACTGGGCCGCGTTGGCAACGGCGCTGGCCTTGCTGGTTGCGGCTTTCCTGCTGTCGGCGGTTGCGATCTACGAGAATGCGGCCGGGTTTATCGATCAACTGGCTGGCTACGCACCCCGCCTGGACGCGTTGATCGCCAGCGGCTGGAAGTTTGCGGGTCAAAGGCATCCGCCGACCGTAAACCTGCTCATCACCCAGCTGCACCCGGCTCAATATCTGGGGGTGGCCGCGAATGGCCTGAGATTTGTCGCGCCCACGGGACTGGTCCTCATCTATTTGGGTTTTCTGATCGCGGCCCGGAGCGGATTTCACCGTAAATGGGTCATGCTTTTCCCCGGGCATGACGAACGCCACAAGGCGGTTATCGTCTTCGAGCACATGCGCTTTGGCGTCGAGCGCTACTTGTGGACCCAGACCGTGGCGGGGCTGCTTATCGCCACGATCAGCTGGGGGATCATGATGGTCGCCGGGTTGGACAACGCGTTTTTCTGGGCGTTCCTGATCTTTCTGGTCGGCTTCATTCCGATCATCGGACCGATGGTGGGCGCGACCATTCCAGCCGTCTTCGCTCTGGGCCAGTTCGACAGCTATGTGCCGGCCGTCGTGTTGCTGGCGGCGCTCAATTCGACCCATGCGGCGGTCGGCACGCTGCTGCTGCCGCGCATGCAGGGCAAGAGCCTCAATCTCGATCCCGTCGTGGTCCTGCTGTCCCTGGCTTTCTGGGGCCAGATCTGGGGTCTGGCGGGCATGTTCCTGGCCACGCCGCTGACCGTCGCCGTGATGGTGGTCTTAAGCCAATTCCACGGCAGCCGCTGGATTTCGATCCTTTTGTCAGGCGACGGCGACCCGCTGGGCGAAGCGAAAATCCATAAAAAACAAACCGCGTCTGAAAAATAGACCGAACGATCCAAAAAAGTTGATCGGCGCCTCTGGAAAGACGCAAACGCGTTCCCATCTGTGGTCTATCCGGGAAATGTCCCCCCGCTTCCCGGACTCCCTCAGGGTGGCTCCCCTCTCTTGAGCCGCCCCACCGGTCCCGCCTTTCTCCCCCCTAGGCGTGGGCCGCGCGCCGCCGGACCTCCCCCGTCCGGCGGCGCCTTTATGTCCGGCCCCCGGCATCGGACCATGCGGACGAAGAATTCTAGCTGAACAGGCCGCCAAGGCCGCCGCGGGGGCGGACGATTTCCGACAGCGCCTGCCCATACCAGTCCAGGGCCTGAGCCAGCAGGTCAGGGCGATAAACGGCGCGCGGGTCGCTGGCCGATTCGTCGTCGAAGGCGTGGGTGGCGTCGGGAAAGACCAGCCGGTTCACTTTGAGGCCGTCGCGCTGCAGCCGGTCGAGCGCTGCCGGCGGATAACGCGTGCCCGCCACCTGATCGTGTCCGGCCAGCAGGGCGTAGACCGGTAGGTCGGCGTCCCTCCAGCCCCGTTGGCGCGTCATGGCCGGAAAGGCGGCGTAGGGATAGATCAACAGCGCCCCCGCTAACCCCGCCAGGGGTCGCGGCGGCAGATCGGTCAGACCGGTGTACTTTGAAGCCGTGTCGGCCATGGCCAGGGCGTCCATAATCGTCCAGCCGCCGTGGCTCCAGCCACTGAGAACAATGCGGTTGCGATCGATCCAGGGCTGACGGCGGGCCCAGTCGAACAGGGCGATCGGATCGGCCGCCCGCTCGGCGCCGTGCAGGGCAAGGCCGGTGCAGACTGTAAGCTGCGCCTCGAGCCTGGACAGGCCCCGTGGCTTGAACGAGTCGACGATCATCACCGCATAACCGCATTTCAGCGCCCGGTCGGCGTAAGCGTTCTGCATGGGCCGCACGCCGCCGCAGCCATGCAGCTGAATCACCAGCGGAAACGGTCCGGCGCCCGGTGGCTTGCGGATGGTGGCCGCGGGCAGGATGCGTTCCGCCCACTGAGCCTGAGTGACGCGAGGCCTG
Organism: uncultured Brevundimonas sp.; assembly: GCA_964543805.1. Taxonomy (GTDB): domain Bacteria; phylum Pseudomonadota; class Alphaproteobacteria; order Caulobacterales; family Caulobacteraceae; genus UBA5005. The sequence goes on along the minus strand of CAZJBC010000017.1, from coordinate 1,619 downwards.
GTCCAGGGTTCGGAGAAACTCAATGGCGGAAGACCCTGACGCCGGTGAAGGCCATGGCGATGCCGGCCGCGTCGGCCGCCGCGATCACCTCGGCGTCGCGCACCGATCCACCCGGCTGGATCACCGCCGTCGCGCCCGCTTCGGCCGCCTGGATCAGGCCGTCGGCGAAAGGGAAGAAAGCTTCGGAAGCGCAGGCGCAGCCGTTCAGGTTCAGGCCGAAGTCCTGGGCGCGCAAAGCGGCGATGCGGGCCGAGTCCTTGCGGTTCATCTGACCGGCGCCGACGCCCAGGGTCTGACCGCCTTTTGCATAGACGATGGCGTTGGATTTCACGTGTTTGGCGATGGTGAAGGCGAACAGCATGTCGCGCACTTCCTCATCCGTTGGCGCCCTTTTCGTGACCACGGTCAGGTCCGAGGCCTTCAGGCGCGCATCGTCGCGGCTTTGCACCAAAAAGCCGCCGGCCACCGACTTGAAGGTCCAGCCCGGCGCCAGAGGATCGGGCAGGCCGTCGGTCAGCAGCAGCCGCACGTTCTTCTTGGCGGCGAACAGGGCGATGGCGTCTTCGTCGGCGCCGGGGGCGATCACCACCTCGGTCAGCAGTTTCAGGGCCTCGGCGGTGGTCGCCGCGTCCAGCCGCTGATTGACGGCGATAATGCCGCCGAAGGCCGAGGTCGGATCGCACGCCAGCGCCCGGTCATAGGCGGCCTTCAGGGTGGGGCCGATGGCGACGCCGCAGGGGTTGGCGTGCTTGATAATGGCGCAGGCCGGGCCGTCCTTGGGGTCGAACTCGGCGATCAGTTCAAAGGCCGCGTCGGTATCGTTGATGTTGTTGTAGCTCAGTTCCTTGCCTTGAACCTGGTGGGCGGTAGCCACGCCCGTACGCGGGTTTTCGAACTTGTAGAACGCCGCCTTCTGGTGCGGATTCTCGCCGTAGCGCATGGTCTGTATAAGTGCGCCGGCGATGGCCTTGCGGGGCGGGAAGTCCTCGCCCAGCTGGGCGGCGAACCAACCGGAAATCGCCGCATCATAGGCCGCAGTGCGCGCATAGGCCCGCGCCGCCAGGTCCTTGCGCAGGGCCAGGTCCGTCGCCCCGTCCACCTGCATGGCCGCCAGAACGCGCTCCATGTCGGCCGCGTCCGTGACCACACAGACGTAGGGGTGGTTCTTGGCGGCGGAGCGGATCATGGCCGGGCCGCCGATGTCGATGTTCTCGACGCACTCGTCATAGCCGCCGCCCTTGGCGACCGTCGCCTCGAAGGGATAGAGATTGACGTAAACCAGATCGATGCCGCCGATGCCGTGCTCCGCCATGGCCGCCGCGTGATCCGGCGCATCGCGATAGGCCAAGATGCCCCCGTGCACGGTCGGGTGCAGGGTCTTGACCCGCCCGTCCATCATCTCGGGAAAGCCGGTCAGGTCCGAGACGTCCTTTACCGGCAGGCCGGCGTCGGCGATGGCCTTGCGCGTGCCGCCCGTTGAAACCAGTTCGACGCCGAACCCGGCCAGCGTGCGGGCCGCCTCGATCAGGCCAGTCTTGTCGGACACCGAGATCAGCGCGCGCCGGATGGCGACGCGGTCGGGAGCTTTCGGGAACTGGGGCGCGGCGGGCATGGCGGTC
>CAZJBC010000016.1:0-19049 GCA_964543805.1 uncultured Brevundimonas sp. | reverse complement strand
AGCCGGTCGCCTGGGGGGTGTTGTTGTCCAAGAGATAGGCGCCCCGAGAATCGGCGTCAAGTATTTTAATTCTCGCAACAAACGGGGGAAATTAGCGAGTCGTCAATAGGTTCTCACCCGGTGGCGCAGAGAATTGCGTAAAAAGTCCACCCAAATTTACAGCGCGGTACATCCGATTCGCTTTGGCTATCCGCCTAGAAGGTAGCCTCTGCTTGCCTACGCCCCGCGTCCCGACGATGGGACCTTCACCGACCCGTCGAAACTCTCCATCAGAGACGTGCGGACTGGTTGAGGTGCTGTCAGTCCAACGCTAATTTGTCTCCACTAGTCGCCGATCGACTAGCGGGAAGACGAAGATGGGGCTGATTTCCTACAAGCGCCACCGATTTCCGAAGGACGTTATCCAACACGCGGTTTGGCCCTATTTCCGCTTCACGATGAGCTTGTACGCCCGGCGCGCCGTCACGAAGCGGTTCGGAAAGCTCAACTTTCCCAGGGCTATCGGCCGCCAGATATTAGTCATGCGATGGGTTGCAGCTAAGATTTGATCAGGGGCTAAAGCCGGCCCTGGGCGACGAGCGTGTCCCGGATCTCATCGATCCGGGCTTCGCCAATCTGCAGGGCTTCAGGCGAGGTGTGGACGGAATAGTAGCCGAGCACGAGATCGTGGGGGTGAGGCATGGCCGAGCCGATCACAAACTCACTATCTGTGTGGGCCTTAAACTCAACGGAGTCCGCACCAGCCTCGAAGACAACGATCTCGCCGTGCTCGAGCCGTTCCGACGAGGCCTCGATGACGCCTTTGCCGATCCCGGCCCACAGAACCGTGTGTCCTGCCGGCGGCTCGTAGCTCCAGACTTCGCCGGCCTTGAGGGTGACGGCCAGGTAGTTGATGGAGGACGGAGCCTCGATCGCGCTAGCGGCGCCGTCGTGGCTGCCGAGCAGCACGCGGGCGGGACCCACCTGGGGAATGTCCGCTACGCTTTGGTAGAGGCTCTCGGAATCGCCGAGTTCCAGGTGCGGCGGCAAGGCCACCCAAAGCTGGAAGCCACGGGTCAGGCCGGGATCTCCCGCGCCGCCCGAATGCCAAACCCCCTTGCCGGCGCGCATCCATTCAACCCCGCCAGCGCGCAAGATGCCCGTGGCGCCATTGGTGTCCTGATAGCTGACGCTGCCTTCGGCGACGTAGGTCAGGGTTGCCAAGCCCGAGTGGGGATGCAGGCCGAATGTGGGGAAGCGGTCGCCTTTGTTGTCGAAGAGGTCGAGAAAGACGAACGGCTTTAGAACCTCGCCGAGGTCACCTGGGCTCATCAGGCGGGTGATGTAACCGTGGCTGCGGCCGCGGGTGCGATGGATCACCTGGCGGGCGGGGACGTGCTGAAGTGCGTGAGCGGCGGGCATGATCGGTCTCATGGTTTGAAGGGGGTGGTCCGGTGACTGCTCCCTTCCAAATGGGCAGCCCCTGCCACCAGGCTGAAGGGCAATATGTGAAACCTTAGGTTTCCAAATCTGCGCGTCAGGAATTCAGATCACGTTGGTATGCTGCCCGGCAGCCGGGGACGCCCGCCAAATGCCGAAAGGGCGATGGCCCAGTACGCGCACCGTATGAGCGCGGCCCAAGTTCACTCGCGCACGCCTCTGCGGAGGCTTCCGGGCGAAGGGTTGGCCGCGGCCCCAACAACAGAATTTGGAGAGAAACAGGTGTCCAAACCCAAGATCGCCGTGATCATCGGCAGCATCCGTCCGACCCGCCATTGCGACAAGCCGGCCAAATGGCTCGCCGAACAGGCCAAGGCCTATGGCGCATTTGACGTCGAACTGGTTGACCTCAAGGATTATCCGCTGCCGCTGTTCGACGCGCCTGCCACGGACCTGTGGATGCCAACCCCCAATGAGATGGCGGCCAAGTGGCAGGCCAAGCTTAACGAATTCGACGGCTTCATCTTCGTCACGCCCGAGTACAACCACTCAATCCCCGGCGCCCTCAAGAACGCCATCGACTGGGCCTACAAGCCGTTCGTGAAGAAGGCGGTGGCCTGCATGAGCTACGGTTCGGCCGGCGGCGCGCGCGCCGTCGAACACCTGCGCTCCATCATGATTGAACTGCAGGCTGTCAACGTCCGTCATGGTCTTCACATCGGCGGCTCGGAGTTCGGTCCGATCATGATGGGCAAGAGCACCTGGGATGACGTGCTGCCGCACCAGGCGCCGTTCACCAAGGACGTGTTCGACAATCTGTTGTGGTGGACCAACGCCACCAAGGCGGCGCGCGCGCTGGCAGCATGACATGAAAATCGGCCGTGGGCCGCGCCGGCGGTATCTGGGCAAGGGTGGTCGTTGAGGGCACAACTCAGCAAAGCTGAGAAACCTCATCGACGATGGAGAGCCGCCTATGACGCTTGATGAAGTCGGCGAAGACGCCGCCTTGCCCCGGGGCGTAACCGCTCACGACACCGGGCTTGGGCAATTCCAGGTCGAAATCCACACCGCTGGCGTCGTAATTCTTGCGGACGAGCCCGTCGATTTCGGTGGGCTTGGATCGGGACCGTCGCCTCATCAGCTCGTGGCGTCGGGTTTGGCCGCCTGCACCACGATGACGCTGCGGATGTATGCGCGGCGAAAGGGCTGGCCGCTGGAGAGCGTGCGGGTGTTTGTCGTTCACAGCGGCCCCGTACATGGCGGACGCGACCGCTTTGCGCGCGAGATCATACTGGAAGGCACGCTGGATGACGATCAACGGCGACGGCTCCTAGAGATCGCCGATCGTTGCCCTGTTCATCTGACGCTTGAGCGCGGTTCCGACATCGTCACCCGCCTTGATGGGCCTCAAGGATCTTCTGAATGACCAAGCACTACGCCATCTCGCCGGCCGAAGCGGCTGACCGGCTCGCCATCAGAGAACTGGTCGACGCCTATGCCTACTGCGCCGATAAGCGGGACGCGGAGGGACAGATGGCCCTCTTCACCGAGGACACGCACTTCGTCGTCTACATGGATGCGAAGGACCCCACACCGTCAATGGAATTGCGCGCACGCGAGGCGTTGGCGCCGGTGTTCGCAGACCTCAACAAATATCATGCGACGATGCACTTTCTCGGGCAGTACACGATCTTCGCTCTGACCGAAAACAGCGCAGCGGGAGGCGGGTATTGCCTCGCGCATCACCTCACCCTGGAAGGCGACCAACGCGGCCTGATGGTTGCCGCTCTTAGGTACCACGACACGTTCGTGAAGCTCGATGACGACTGGCTGTTCTCGGAACGGCTGCTCTATGTCGATTGGCTAGAAAACCGAACGCTCTCCTGAGGTGCCACTAGGCCGCGCTGTTTCCCGCTCGCTTTGGGCGGCGTGGCGAGAGCTTTTCGACCAGGAAGTCCGCCAGCACTTCGACACGCTTCGGCCGCCTGCCGCCCGGTGGGGTCACCCAATGCACCGCGCCGCCACTGACCTTCCAATCGGGAAGCACCACCTCCAGCAGTCCCTCGTCCAGAGCCCGGCGGATGATGAAGTCTGGCAGGATTCCAAGACCGCTGCCGGCCAACAGGAGCGGCATCATCGCGTCTCCGTTGTTCACCCTCAAAGGGCCGGTCGGCCGCACCGTGGCCGTGTCGCCCTGTTCGTGACTGAAGTTCCACGTGTCGCCAGCCGTTGAGGCGTAGCCGATGCAGCGATGCTCCGCCAAACGCAGCGGATGATTGGGCCGTCCGAATTTTTCCAGATAGGTCGGAGAGGCCACCAGAAAGCGAGGCATGGCCACCAGAGTGCGGGCCATAAGCGAGGAGTCCGGCATGGCGGCAATGCGGATCGCGGCGTCATAGCCTTCCCCGATCAAATCGACATGGGTGTCGCTGAGGTGCAGATCGATCGAGACATCCGGATAGCGATCAAGGAACTCCGGCAAGATCGGCGCGACCTCCAGGATACCGAAGGACATCGGCGCTGCCAGGCGCACATGTCCGCGAGGGGCGGCGGCATTGGCGATACCTTCGCTCTCGGCCAATTCACCTTCAGCCAGGATGTGGGCGGCACGTTCGGCGAGTTGCTTGCCCGCTTCGGTCAGGGACAGTCGCCTCGATGTGCGGTTGAACAGTCTGGCCCCAAACCGGGCTTCCAGCCGGCTGACCGCCTTGGACACGGTGGCCTTGGACATATGCAGCTCAGAGGCGGCCCGGGCGAAGGACTGCATCTGCAGAACCTTGGCGAATATCGCCAGGCCCTCAAAATCCGGCAGGTTCGACACGGCGTTTTCCGAAACGATGCGCTTGAGCTGTTTCTATTTCTGGCCCCGGAATTTGTCGATGAATTTCTTCGTAGAAGCGTCAGGACCGCAAACGCCGAGCGCCGGGTCGCGCATGGCGCCCGGCGTCGACTGAAGTGGTATGAGGAAGACTTTGCGCGCGGCGCTTAGGCTGCGCGCAGCATCGCACCGGTCGTGGACGGAGAGCGGCGGCGGATGTCAGTGCGCTGCGGATCGGAGGTTCGCACAGAGCGGCCGAGCACAGCGGACTGCACCTTTTCGAAGGCTCGCGCCTCGATCTGGCGCACCCGCTCGCGGGAGATCCCATGGGCTTCGGAAAGCTCGCTGTAGGTGGCCGCCTCATCCCGCAGATGGCGCGCTTCAAAAATCTCCCGCTCGCGCGGATTGAGAATCGTTAAGGCGGTAGCGAGGGCCCGGCGGCGAACATCGGTTTCCTCGGTCTCGATCATTTCCGCCTCGGCGGAGACCGAATTGTCTGCCAGTTGGTCCTGCCACTCACCGCCGGCATCGACGTCCCGGATCGGGGCGTTGAGCGAGTGATCGCCGGCCATCCGTTGGTTCATTTCCTGGACTTCGTGCGGCGCGACACCCAGGCGAGTGGCGATGGCTTGCGCATGTTCCGGGGTCAGGTCGCCCTCTTCCAGGGCCGAGATCGCGTGCTTGGCGCGGCGCAGGCCGAAGAACAGCTTCTTCTGGGCGCTGGTCGTCCCCATCTTCACGAGCGACCAGGAGCGGATCACGAATTCCTGGATGTTCGAGCGGATCCACCAGATGGCATAGGTCGCCAGCCGGAAGCCGCGGTCCGGATCAAAGCGGCGCACCGCCTGCATCAGGCCGATGTTGCCCTCTGAGATCAGATCGGAGATCGGCAGGCCGTAGCCGCGGTAACCCATCGCGACCTTGGCAACCAGGCGCAGATGCGAGGTGACCAGTTGGTGGGCCGCGTCGGTATCCTGGTGCTCCTGCCACCGCCGCGCCAGCATGTATTCGTCCTGCGGCTGCAGCATGGGCATTTCACGGATCTGGCGCAGGTATTGGCCCAGGCCTTGTTCGGTCGAGATGGCGGCGGTGGCGTGCATGACTGGGTTCCTCCCCTGATTTGCGGCGGCGGTTGTCGTCGCGCACTGAGAAGCTACCCAAGTCTTCGAAGCCCAAATATAGAAACTTCAGAAAATCATCGTTTCCGAAAACGCACCGCAATCGCCGCTCAGACCTGGACGAGGTCGAGCATCGACAGTGGACCCAATGGCATGGTCTGCACGCCGCCCGCCGTCAGCGGCCCAAGGTCGATGGCTGCGAATCCCAAGGTCTCGATCAACCTGCGCACCTCGGCTTTGGCGGGCGCGTCGTCGCCCGAATAGAAGAGGACGCGCCGGCCGCCAGCGACCTTCGGCAGCAGCAGCAACTGGGCGCTGAAGTGGTTGAACGTCTTGACCACGCGAGCCCCGGGAACAAGCCCGGCGACGATCGTGCTGGAAACGCGGGCGCTAAGGTCGACGAGTTTCACGCCGAGCCCCCCAAACGGATTGGCCGGATCGTTGCGCTCAGGGTCTCCAGCGGCGAGGAACTCCAGCGGGTTGGTGGCGTCGATAACGATGCGCCCATTCCAGGCTGGCAACCCCTCCACGATCTTCGGCACGTCAATCCAGCGCACCGCCAGCACGACGATGTCGGCCTTGGCGGCCTCCTCGGTGGTGACCGCTTTGATGTTGGGGCCAAGTTCCTCGACGAGCGGGGCCAGGCTTTCCGGGCCGCGGCTATTGGAAATGACGGCCTTCACGCCTCTGCTTGCGAGCACCTTCGCGAGCGCCGTGCCGAGTGCGCCAGCGCCGATAATGCCGATGGTCATAGCCATATTCCTGGTTCTGGGCCTCACGGCCGTGGTTGATGAAACTTGGACCGTCGGCACAGCCGTGTCGGCGATCCTATGGCCTCATATGTGCGGTGATGGGCCGGTGGCATGGGCCAGCTTCTGCAACGTCGTGTCGCGATTTCCGGCGTTCTCAAACGCCCCTGGGCGCCCACGTGAGGTCTGCGCCTGAGCGCAAACCAGCACGGATTCTTCCTCAGACAGGAGCAAGGGGATCATGACAACTGCGATCTCCGACCACATCTCAAGAACCTTGCTGCGCAAGGACTACGCAGGTCTGGATTCCGCGGAACAGGATCTCATTGATCGGATCATTGAGCTGGCGCCGCAGCCGCCCCCCGAGCCCGACCAACTCTCCTGGCTCGACGACCTGGCCGACCGGATCGCCTTTGGCATCCGGTCCTGGTGGTTCGTCGCCGGGATCGTACTGGCGATGGCGAGCTGGTTCCTGCTGAACAGCCCGCTGATGGCGCGAGCCGGCCTGGCGTTCGACCCCTATCCCTACACTTTCCTCAAACTGGTGCTGTCGGTCTTCGCCGTGATCCAGGGACCGATCATCCTTATCAGCCAACATCATACGGATGCCTCGAGGCGCGCGGCCAAGAGCTATGACTCGGCGGTCGCCATGCACGCCAAGCTTGAGATCCTGCGACTGCATGAGCGGTTCGACCGCTTCGAGGCCGCCCTGTCCGATCAGCGCCCCAGCGATGCGGAATCCAGCACAAACCCGTCCGCGTCATTTCACTAAAAGGGTCGCCTTCAGCATTTGCCGAAGGGCGCTTTCCAGTGAAATGCAAACAGGCTTCGTAGCAACTACGCTTAGGCCGCCTTCGCTTGGGAAATAGCCCGAGCCTCGGGCGCGTCGACCATCACGAACTCGCAATCCTCAAGGGCGGTGATCGTCACGAGCCGCTCATCCTTGATCGCCGCCCCATCGCGCGCTTCCAGGTGCAGGCCGTCAACGGATAGCCGACCGTCCACTGCCACCAGATAGAGGTAACGGCCGTCGCCGGCTTCGTAGTCCAGCGATTGGCCGTGCAACAGAGTCGCGCCTAGGACGCGGGCCTTCGCGCGGATCGGCAAGGCGCCAGCGTCGGATTCGAATCCGCTCGCCAGCACCACCAGACGTCCCGAGCGATCGGCCTTCGGGAAAGGCTTCGTTCCCCAGGCCGGCGCGCCGCCAGATGTCTGCGGCACGATCCAGATCTGGAAGATGTGGGTCGGTCCAGGTTCGCGATTGTATTCCGAATGCCGGATGCCGCTGCCCGCGCTCATGACCTGAACGTCGCCGGCCTCGGTGCGGCCGCTGTTGCCCAGGCTGTCGCGGTGGCTGATCGCGCCCTGGCGGACATAGGTGATTATCTCCATGTCGGCGTGCGGATGCGGCGGAAAGCCGGAATCCGGAGAAATGGTGTCATCGTTCCAGATGCGTAAGGCGCCCCATCCCGCTGTCGGATCGGTGAACGAAAAGTGGTGCTTGGCCTTGAGCCAGCCGTGGTCGCTCGAGAGCAACGCGTGGAAGGGGCGATGTTTGATCATGACGGCGTTCCGAAAAGGCGAACCCGGCACAAGCCGAGCTCTGGCATTACCGCACAGGTGTGACGCGCGCGCGGGGATGAGAATGGCCGCCATCGAAATCCAGCGTTTCCGGATTCGGTCTTGAGCCTCCGCGCGCCGGACGCGCGCTGCGCTCAACCCTGTAAATCCTGAGGTCGCGGCAGGCGCGGGATCCGGATTCCCCTCATCGTTCAAGAATCGCGAACGCTGCGTCGCGACTTTTGACACTCCTTAGCCCGATCAGGGCGCCCAGTTGCAGTGGGTGGCGAGACCGCTCAGCGGCCGCCTTGGAGCAACCAGGTCGCGGGGAGACACCGATCCGACGGCCAAACCTAAGGATCAGTTCGATGTCCAAGTCCCAAGATTTCGTCGCCGTCGCCGGGCGTGTCCTCCTCGGCGTTTTGTTCTTCTCGAGCGGCCTGAGCAAGATCGCCGACCCTGCGGCGACGCAAGCCTACATCGCCTCCGTCGGACTGCCCGCGCCGGAGCTCTCCTACTTCGCCTCACTCGCCGTCGAGGTGCTGGGCAGCCTGCTGCTGGTCTTCGGTTACCGCGTCCGTGCGGTGGCGGTCGGGATGGCTCTCTTCACCTTGGCTACGGCCCTGGTCTTCCACAAGAACTTCGCCGACCAGAACCAGATGATCCACTTCATGAAGAACATCGCGATCATCGGCGGTCTGCTGCAGGTCGCAGCCTTCGGCGGTGGCCGCTTCTCCCTGGACGCCCGCCGCGCTCCCCGCGCGCCGGCCGCCCAGTCGCCGGTCGCGGCCTAGCCGCGCCGTCGGCAGAGCGCCGGGCCGGTCCTCCCACGGCCCGGCGCTCCGTTCGACCCAAAGTCTTCAATCCACATGCCCGCGCCGACTCTTCGGTCGGGCTGCCCAGATCAACCCAGAATGACGACGAGATTTCCCATGGAACGCTCTCCCTCTCACTCCGGCCGTCAAGGCATCACAACGGCCCGTCGACTGGCGATGTCAGCGGGGGCGGCGATTGCAGCTCTGCTCACCGCCTGCGCGACCGTGCCGCCAAGCCCTACGGCAGCGACGCCGACCGCGATCGCAAGCCTCGAGGCCAGCGTGTCGCTTACGGCTGCGGACGCGCCGTGGCCCGCGGAAGGATGGTGGAAGGCTTATGACGACGCCCAGCTCGACGGTCTGATCGACGAGGCCCTGAGCCGCTCGCCCGACCTGGCCGCTGCCCGCGCCCGCCTTGCAAAGGCCGACGCCTTGGCTGGCCAAAGCCGCGCCGCCTTGGCGCCCCAACTCACCGCGAACGGTCAGGTCCAAGCTGTCAAGCAGAGTGAGAACAACGGCATTCCGGCAGGCTTCGGCCCCCAAGGGTATAATGACAGCGCCCGCGCTACCGTTGATCTGACCTATGACGTAGACCTCTGGGGTGGCCGTAGAGCCGCGCTGGCGGCTGCCATCGGCGAGGCCAGGGCTGCAGAGGTCGATAGTCAGGCCGCGCGTCTGACCCTTTCAGCAGCGGTCGCCGAAGCCTACGGCGACCTCGCCCAGAATCACGCCGACCTCGATGCCGCCCGCGAGGCGCTGCGCATCCGGCAAGAAACCTTGACCGTCATCGAAACCCGGCTGGCCAGCCAGCTGGAGAACCGGGGCGCCTTGCTGCGTGCCCAGTCGGGCATGGCCTCGGCCCAGGCCCAGGTCGCCGCCCTGGAAGAGGCGGTGGCGTTGACCCAAAACCGCGTTGCCGCCCTGATGGGCGAAGGCCCCGACCGCGGGCTGACGATCCAGAAGCCCCAGGCCGCGAGCCTGCACGCATTCGGTCTGCCCGCCGACGTGCGCGTAGCGCTGGTGGGCCGCCGCCCGGATCTGACCGCCGCACGTTTGCGCGCCGAAGCTGCCAGCCAGAAAATCGGCGCGGCCAAGGCCGACTTCTACCCCAACATCCAGCTCTCGGCCTATTTCGGCCTGCAGAGTCTCGGCCTCGGCGCGTTCACCAAAAGCGGCTCGGACATCGGCGGCATCGGGCCGGCGATCACCCTGCCGATCTTCGACGGCGGCCGATTGCGCGCCGCCTACGGTGCGGCGGGCGCGGACTACGACGCCGCGGTGGCCAACTACAACCAGGCCCTCGTTCAGGCGTTGCGCGAGGTCGCCGATGCCGCCACCAGCAGCCGCTCGCTGACCGTCCGTCTCGACGAAAGCCGCCAGGCACTGGAGGCTTCACGCCAGGCGCACGACATCGCACTGCAGCGCTATCGCGGCGGACTGTCCAACTATCTCGACGTGCTCACCGCCGAGGATGCCCTGATCGTCGATCAGCGCGTCGTGGCGGACCTCCAGGCCCGCGCCTTCCTGCTCGACATCGCCCTGACCCGCGCGCTCGGCGGCGGATTCAAGTCCGCCTGACCAGCATTTCCCTCATCCCGACCACCCCCTCCTAGAAGGCCTCACGCCATGTTCGACTCCGAAGAGCTCACTCCCGAAACCGCCGCCGCGGCGCAAGCGCCGGCCCTCGAAACGGCAGAAACCCATGCTGAGCCGCAGGCCGCCATTGCGCCGGCCAAACGCGGCCGCCTGTTTGCCCTGCTGGGCGGCGCGGTAGCAGTCGCCGCGATCGCCGCTGGTTCCTGGACGGTCATCGCGGGTGGGCGGACGGTCAAGACGGACAACGCTTACGTCAATGCCACCACCGCCCAGGTGACGCCCCTCACCGCCGCGGCTGTCGCCTCGGTGCCGGTGATCGACACCCAGGTCGTAAAGGCCGGCCAGCCCCTGGTGGTGCTCGACGATGCTGACGCCAGGCTGGCGCTGGCCCGCGCGCAGGCCGATCTGGCGCAAAGCGAGCGCCGGGTCGTCGGCTATCACGCGAACGACGACGCGCTAGGCGCCGAGGTCGCCAATAGAGCGGCGCAGGTGCAAAGCGCCCAGGCAAATCTCGACCGTGCACGCACCGACTACGACCGCCGTAAGGATCTTGAGGCGAGCGGCGCCATTTCTGGCGAGGAACTGACCCAAGCCCGCAACGCGCTGGATACCGCCCAGGCCGCAGTCACCGCGGCGCTCGCCCAGCAGCGCGCGGCCGAGGGTCAACGGGCGGTCAATGGCGCCCTGATCTCCGGCGCCGGCGAGAACCCCGAAGTCGCCGCCGCCCGCCTGCGCGTCGATCAGGCCCGTCTTGACCTCGACCGCACCGTGATCCGCTCGCCGATCGACGGTGTCGTGGCCAAAAATGATGTGCAGATCGGCCAGCGCGTCCAGATTGGCCAGTCGCTGATGAGCATCGTTCCTGTCGGCCAGGCCTATGTGAACGCCAATTTCAAGGAACAGCAGCTGCGCAAGGTCCGCGTGGGGCAGCCCGTCGTGCTCACCTCCGACCTCTACGGCGGGGGCGTGAAATATCGTGGCTCGGTGGTCGGCGTGTCCGGCGGCACGGGATCGGCTTTCGCGGTCATCCCGGCTCAGAACGCCACCGGCAACTGGATCAAGGTGGTCCAGCGCCTGCCCGTCCGCATCGCGATCGATCCGCGCGATCTGCAAACGCACCCCTTGCGGGTCGGCATGTCGATGAACGCCCAGATCACCACCGGCCGCTGAGCCTCGAAGGATTCCCTGTCATGGCTACTCAATCCGCCAAAGCTCGCGTCGCCAAGCCGAGGGGCGCGCCGCTCACCGGCGGGGCGCTGTGGGCTGCCGGCATCCTGCTGGCGCTCGCCAACTTCGTGGCCGTGCTGGATGTCAGCATCGCCAATGTCTCGGTGCCCAACATCTCCGGCTCGCTGGGCGCCTCCACCAGCCAGGGCATATGGATCATCACGTCCTATGCCGTCGCCGAGGCGATCACCGTGCCGCTCACCGGCTGGCTAGCTGGACGGTTCGGGGCGGTCCGAACCTTCGCAACAGCCCTGATCGGTTTTGGCCTGACCTCGATGCTTTGCGGCCTCGCGCCATCGCTTGGAGTACTGGTGGCGTTCAGGGTCATCCAGGGCATCTTCGGCGGGCCGCTGATGGCGCTCTCCCAAACCCTGCTTCTGCAGATCTTCCCGCCCAAGCAGCAGCCGGCCGCCATGGGCCTGTGGTCGGTGACGACGCTTATCGCGCCCGTCTCCGGCCCCATCCTGGGCGGGCTCCTTTGCGACGCCTTCGGCTGGGGCTCGATCTTCCTGGTCAATGTGCCGGTGGCCATCCTGGCCGGCGTGATGGTTCTGCGCATGCTCTCCCGCTACGAAGGTGAGACGCGCAAGGCGCCGTTCGATGGCGTGGGACTTGGCCTGCTGATCTTCTGGATCGGAGCCCTCCAGGTCTTGCTGGACCTCGGCAAGGAACGCGACTGGTTCCAGTCGCCGTTGATCGTGGCGCTGGGAATCGCCGCCGCGCTCGGTTTCGTCGCCTTCATGATCTGGGAGCTGACCGAAAAAAACCCGATCGTGAACCTCAAGGTCTTCCGCCATCGCGGCTTCAGCGCCTCGATGATCACGCTCACGCTGACGATGGGCTCCTTCATCGCCATCAATGTGCTGACCCCGCTCTGGCTCCAATCCAACATGGGCTATACGGCGACCTGGGCGGGCTATGTCACCGGCATGATCGGCATCTTGGCCATCGTCAGCGCGCCCATTACCGCCCAGTTCATGACCAAGACTGATCCGCGGCGCATCTTGTTCGCCGGGGTCTTATGGCTGGCCTTCACCACCTTCATGCGCGGCCACGCCATGTCGCAAATGACCTTTGGCCAGATCGCGATTTGGCTGTTTGTCGCCGGTGCGGCCATGCCCATGTTCTTCCTGCCGGTGACCACCGTGGCCTTGGGCGCAGTCAAGCCGGAAGAGACCGCCGACGCCGCCGGACTGATGAACTTCCTGCGCACCGTCGCAGGCGCGGTCGCGACGTCGATCGTCAGCACGGTTTGGGAGAGCAACGCGACCCGCAACCACGCCGATCTGGCTGCGATCATGCCGAACGCAGGCGGTGTCGTGGACAGTCTGACGAGTTCCACGACGAGTCCGGCGGTTGCACTCGGCACGGTCGATAACCTCGTCGGCGGGCAAGCGGTCATGCTGGCTACCAACCAGCTGTTCCTGGCGTGCTCCATCGTGTTCGCGATTGCCGCGGCCCTGGTCTGGATTACCCCGCGCCCGGCTCGGGCGGTGGACACCAGCGCGGCTCACTAGGGGTGTCACTCGACCGTCATGCCCTGAGCAGGATCGCATTCAGTCAAGTGGCGCCTTCAATCTCTCGCCTTTGGCCTGTTGACACGCGAGGGTATTAATCGACCGCGTCCGGCTGCCAGGCTGGAATGGGAGGGCGTGCCGATGTTCAACGTTATGGTGTCTACCGGGGGCAACTGTTGGGAGGAAGGCTCCTACGTATGGCATAAGAGCCGGATCCTGGAGCACACCGACGACCCGATCAAAGAGCTATTGGGATCGCTTGACCCGGAGGCACTCGAAGAGCTGGCGCGTCTGCCGACCCTCTTTATGTATGAGCACGGGACAGAGGGTAGTCCAAAGGTTGGCTGGATAAAGCGCATCCAACGCCGCGGCCCGGAATTCCGGGTGATCTTCGAGTTAGACCCCACACTCCCGGCGCTCACTGAAGAACAGATTGAAGCCCTTGCCTGGGACTTAAGTCTCAATGCCGCTGAATTCACTCGGACCCACTGGGCGGTGAAGGAGGGAGACCTTCTGGAAATTCTTGGCGGGGCAGGTGTGCAGCCTTTTGCAGCCGAAGGAGAAGCTGCTGGCCCAGAGCCTGCAGAGGAAATCCAGGCCGCTCCCACGATCATGATTTCGAAGGTCTTTGTAGTTCATGGCCGAGACAACGCGGCCAGGGACGGCGTCGCGCGATTT
Source organism: uncultured Brevundimonas sp. (assembly GCA_964543805.1). GTDB lineage: Bacteria > Pseudomonadota > Alphaproteobacteria > Caulobacterales > Caulobacteraceae > UBA5005. Next base: position 5,552 of record CAZJBC010000016.1, on the reverse strand, counting down.
CTCAGCGAGCGAGTAGGTCTTCAGCCGGTGATCCTTAGTGAGCGTCCCAATCAAGGTCGCTATCTGCTTACAAAGTTTGAGGAGGAGGCTGATGGCGCGACCTATGCCGTGGTGCTTCTCACAGGCGATGACCTAGGCCGGCTCCGGCCAGGTCTGATGGCCCACGGTGCAGCCGCTGCTGAGGACGAACTCCGGGCGCGCCAGAACGTAATCTTCGAGCTCGGCTTTTTTGTCGCCAAGCTTGGCATTGACCGCGTCTGCGTTCTTCATCAACCCGGAACGGTGAAGCCCACAGACTTCGACGGGATCGCCTATGTCCCCTTCGACGAAAATGAAGGGTGGCAACGCAAGTTGATTACCGAGCTTCATGCGGCGAACCTCCCAGTGTCATCCGAGTGGTGGAAAGTCGAGGACTAGACGCTGTTCGAACGATTGGTGGCAGGCGGTTGGCCAGGAGGCGGCCGCCTCACCAGACCTGCATGCCGCCATCGACGACGATGTCGACCCCGGTCACGTAGGAGCTCTCGTCGGACGCCAGGAAAAGGGCGACGTTCGCAACCTCTTCGGGCTTGCCCAGGCGCCCCAGCACGGTCTTACCGAGCATGTATCCGGCCCAATCTGGGTCCTTGAGCTGTTCGCGGGTCTGGTTGGTTTCAATGAGCCCAGGAGAGACGGAGTTGGCGCGGATGCCATGGGCGCGCCCCTCCACGGCCAGCTGCCGGGTCATGGCGATGATCCCGGCCTTGGCGGTTGTATGGGCAAGCGATCCCAGGTTGGGGAAGCTCATCATGGCGATCAGGGATGCGGTGTTGACCACGACGCCCCGGCTGGTCTTGAGATGAGGCCAGGCGGCGCGGGTGAGGTAGAATACCAGGTCCACCTCCTCGCGGCGGTTGCGGTACCACTCCTCGTCGGTGATGTCTTCCAGCCAGTTGAAGTAGGCCATGGCGGCATTGTTGAAGAGGATGTCGATGCGCCCGTAGGTGCTGATAGCCAGATCGACGAGGGCTTGGCAATCCTCCGGGCGGCTGAGATCGCAGGGAGCCATGACGACCATGTCGCCGCCCGCGGCCTTGACCTCGGCAATGATCTCGGCGGCCTCCGCGGCATCGCGGCTGGTCCCTACAATGAGCGCGCCTTCGCGCGCGAAGGCCAGGGCGGCCGCGCGCCCGATACTGCCGGTCGCACCGGTGATGATGGCGACCTTACTGGCGAGGCGTCCGGACATAGTGAGGGCTCCTGATGATAGTGGCGTCGCGCCTCGGGTGAAGGGCGACAGTCGCCGACGCGTCTCAGAGACGGCTGGCGGTAGCAGCGATCTCAGTGGGGGGCGGCGTCGAGCCATTGTGGCTGTGCTGCATGACGCTGAAAGCAACCAACAGGACAAAGCCCACGAGCGAGATCAGGCAGAGCTGGTCGAGCGCTTGACGCTCCGGGGATTTTGAAGGGCGTCCAGACATTTGCGGGACCTCCGTGAGGCGGGCGGGATTGCTCGCTACGGATTTAAGGTAGAGCGGTCTCTGCGCTCTGATTAGCCGCCTAGTTGGAAACTCATTGTTTCCCGCCGTTGCGCGGGCGGTGGCTAAAGCCGGATCCCGCTGCGCTCGCCGAAGCGCTCGACCAGCAAGTCAATCAACACCCGGATCTTGCGTGGAACATGCTCCCCAGGCGCCCTTACGACATAAAGCCCCCCCGCTGGCGCGGGATAGTCTGGCAGCACTTCGACGAGTTCGCCGGCCTGCAGGTGCGGGCCGGCCAGGAAGTCGGGAGCGAGGAAGATGCCCAGCCCTTTGAGCGCGGCTGTCATGAGCGCCTCGCCGTTGTCACCGGAAAACCGCGGCCGTGGCCGCACCGTCACAAACTCCTCGCCATCCTGCAGCCGCCATTCGGCGCGCTGGACGGAAATGATCGCGTCGTGCGCCATGAGATCGGCCGGTGTCGTCGGAGCTCCGGCTCGCGCCAGGTATTCCGGGCTCGCCACGAGGCGGCCGTGCACCGGGGCGATCTTGCGCGCCACCAAGCTGGAGTCCGCCAGGTAACCCAGACGCACCCCGGCATCGAAGCCCTCGCCTACCAGATCGACAAACCGGTCTGCATAGGCGGCATGGATCTGCAGCAGCGGATGCTGCAGGGCCAGATCGGCGAGCACGGGCGCGAGATGCGTCGGGCCGAAGGACAAAGGAGCCGCGATCCGCAGGCGCCCCCGCGCCTCGCCATCGGGCGAGATCGCGTCCTGGGCGGCGTCCAGTTCCCCCACAACGCGCAGGGCATGCTCACGGAATATGGCGCCCGCCTCGGTCAACACGGCGCCACGCGTAGTGCGCGACAGCAGCTGCGCACCCAGCGCCGACTCTAGCCGCATCAGCTGACGGCTGACGATTGATTTTGAGACGCCGAGGCGGCCTGCGGCGGGGGTGACGCCACCGGCTTCGGCTACTTCTAGAAAAGTCCTCAGGTCGTCGGAGTCGATCATCAGCGTTCCGGATTCAGCGACGCAGCTGCGCGGAAACCGAGCCTACTTCGCTCTCAAACGCGACGCCAGCTGTGGTGGGAACCAAGGAGAATTCGAAATGTCCCACCTTCTCGTACTCAACAGCAGCACCAATGGCCCCGCTTCTGCGTCGGCCTCTCTGGTCAACGAACTCGTCCAGGGCCATCTGGCGCTCGATCCGGCAACCGTCGTTACCGAGCGCGACCTCGATGCCGACCCGCTGCCGCACCTGACCGGGCTGACCGTCAACGGCGTGCGCGCTCAGGCGGTCACCGACAAAGAGATCGAAGCGCGCGAGCTGTCCGATCAGCTCATCGCCGAACTGCTGGCCGCCGACACGCTGGTGATCGGATCGCCGATGCACAACTTCAGTGTCCCCACGACGCTGCGCGCCTGGTTCGACCACGTGCTGCGCCCGCAAGTGACTTTCGGCTACTCCGCGGCTGGTCCGAAAGGGCTGGTGGAGGGCAAGCGGGCCATCCTCGTCCTGGCTCGGGGTGGCCCCTACCCGGAAGGACCGGGCATCCCGCAAGACCACCAGGAATCTTACCTGCGCGACCTTCTGGCCTTCATCGGCATCACAGATGTCGAGGTCGTCCGCGCCGGCCGGACCGCCATGGGACCGGATGCGCGCGAGGCTTCGATCAGTGCGGCGCGCAATCACATCGCCAGCCTGGTTGGCCAGCGCCAGGCGGCCTAGCGCCGCCAACCCCGGCCCGGTCCCGAGACCAAACCCGCTTCATCCCTAGACCCGCCGTTCGTTCCAGACGGCTCCATCAACTCAAGGAGATACTCGTTCGTGTCCAAGCTGTTCATCATGTCCGCCGTCGCCGCCCTCAGCGTGGCCTTTGCCCAACAGGCGGCCGCCCAGGCGGTCACCGCCGACCCCGCCGCCGTAAGGTCCGGCGCCTACAAGGTCGAGGCCTATCACACCCAGGTGGGGTTCACGCTCTCTCACCTCGGTATCAGCCCGTTCTCGGGCGTCTTTCATGACGTGGCGGGCACGCTGGTTTTGAACGCCGCCGATCCGGCCGGGTCCAGGCTGAACATCACCGTGCCGGTGGCCTCGGTCCTTACGACCGTGGCGCCGCTCGACGACATGCTGAAAGGCAAAGATTGGTTCGACGCTGCCGCCTTCCCAACCGCGACCTTCGCTTCGACCCAAGTCCGTCGCACCGGCCCCAGCACTGCCGTGATCGAGGGTAACCTCACACTGCACGGTGTGACCAAGCCCGTTCAGCTAGAGGCCCAGCTCGTCGGCTCCGGCCTCAACATTCTCGATAACGCCTATTCGGTCGGCTTCACCGCGAAGGGCGTCATCAAGCGCAGCGACTTCGGCATCAAGACCTACCTCCCCGCCGTCGGCGACGACGTCGAACTGACGATTACGTCAGCGTTTGAAGCCCAACCCTAGCCCCCGCACCCCTTCATCCGAGGTCGCCATGAACCCGCCCGCCGCCAACAAGACCGCTGCCGCCGAGCGTTATTCGGCGGTGGCGATTGTGCTCCACTGGCTGATCGCCGCCGCCATTGTGGTGCAGGTCGTGCTGGCCTGGCGGATGGTCGGGCACAACACGCCTGAGGGCTTTGCTCTTATGCAGCTCCACAAGTCCGTCGGGATCACCATCCTGGGGCTCAGCCTCGTGCGGCTGGTCTGGCGACTGGCCAAGCCCAAGCCGCGCGCAGTCACTCTCACCCCCTGGGAGGCGCGGCTGTCCGGCCTGGTGCACGCCGGCTTCTACCTGGTGATGATCGGCATGCCGCTGACGGGTTGGCTGGCAGTGTCAGCCAGTCCGATCAACATCCCGACCCTGCTTTATGGACATATCCCGTTTCCTCACATCCCGGGTGTCGCCGAGCTTCCAGCCCATCTGAAAGCCGCCGCCCACACCGCTGGCTCACGCAGCCACGCCGCCCTCGCCTGGCTGTTCTATGGCCTCTTTGCCTTGCACGTCGCTGGCGCGCTCAAGCACCAGCTGTTCGGGGCGCACGAGCCCGTCCTGGCGCGCATGGCGCCGGGAGCGGTGGCCGGTCGCTGGCTGGAGCCGCGACTGCTGGCGATCGTCGCGGGCCTGATCCTGGTCGCGGGCTTCGGCGTCTTCCTGCAGCCGCCACGCCCGGCCTCGGTCGCCCCGAGCGTCGGGCCTGTGCTCGCTGACCTGGACAGTGAGCCGCCGGCGCCCGCTGCGAGCGCCGAGTCGTCCATCGCCTCGACCCCGGCAGCGACGCAGTCCACGGTCGATCCCACACCAGTCAGCCCTGTCCATTGGGTGGTCGGCGCCGGCTCTACGCTTGGGTTCACCACCAACTGGAGCGGAACTGCTATAGAGGGCCGCTTCCAGACCTGGACTGCCGACATCCTCTTCTCGCCGAAGGCTCTGGACCGCTCCCGCGTCAAGGTCGTCATCGACATGGGATCGGCGGCGACCGGCGATGCGCAGCGGGATTCTTCCCTGCCAGGCGAGAGCTGGTTCGCCGCCGCCACAAACCCGAAAGCGACTTTCACAGCATCCCGCTTTGAACAGGTCGGAGCTGACCGCTACGTCGCCCATGGCACGCTGGAGCTGCGGGGCGTCAGCAAGCCGGTGGACCTGCGCTTCCGCCTGAAGATTTCCGGCGACCGCGCCGAAATGGACGGGCAGGCGAGCCTGGATCGGACCGCCTTCGGTGTTGGACAGGGGACCTTCGCCGCGACGGACCAGATTCCGTCGGAGGTTGTGGTGGCCACGCGCATTTCGGCGCAGGTCGCGCCAGGCGGCTCGCCCAAACCGTAGGAGCCTGTGATGAGGGTGCGCCTGAGGTGAGCCCCTCGTTGCCGGCATCACCCTCGGCCTGCGCTCAGTTCAGTCCGGATCCATGGCGTGGGCGACGGGCCGGAAGGCTTGATGGGACATGGCTCGCTGTTCGCCAAGGTCGAATAGGGCGGCCATGTTGGCGGTGCTGAAATCCATCGGATTGGCGGTTTGTCTGTCAGGCACCGCAGCGACTGAAATCGGCGCACCGGTGCGGTCCGCAAAGGCGCTGGCTGCGATAAGCTCGATCCGCACCTGAGCCCGACCGA
>CAZJBC010000015.1:0-19094 GCA_964543805.1 uncultured Brevundimonas sp. | reverse complement strand
TGTTGGTGTGCCAGGCTTTCGCATGATCGATCACCCGATCCAGCGTAAGCGGCCAATCCTGCATCAGTCCTTGCACGTCAGTCTCTCTCGTCACTTGTCGAATGAATTGGGTTTCACGCTAGAATTCCGGAGCGGACAAGGCAACGGTCGCAGCACGAGAGTCCGCTTTTCGTGTGTTTCGTGTGTTTCGTGGTCGATCTTAAGGGCCGATGCGACGGCTCGGTCGGCAAAGATGAACCACGAAACACACGAAACACACGAAAGGACGTGTCAGGGGAACAGCCGCGAAGTCGCCCAGCCCTGCCCGTTTCGCACGAACAAAAGCCGCTCATGCAGCCGGAACGGACGGTCGCGCCAGAATTCGATCTGGTCGGGGACCAGCCGGAAGCCCGACCAGTGCGGCGGGCGCGGCGGAGCGCCTAACCCGAATTTCAGGCCAAATTCGGCGACGCGCTTTTCCAGGGCCAGGCGGTCAGGCATCGGCCACGACTGGTCCGACGCCCAGGCGCCGATCTGGCTGCCGCGGGCGCGGGTGGCGAAATAGGCGTCGGCTTCGGCCTCCGTCACACGCTGCACGGGCCCGCGGATGCGCACCTGGCGGCGCAGAGACTTCCAGTGGAACAGTAGGGCGGCCTTTGGATTTGCCGCCAGTTCGCGGCCCTTGGCGCTGCCCAGGTTGGTGTAGAAGGTAAAGCCGTCGTCACCGAAATCCTTGAGCAGCACCATGCGCACGTCCGGCAGGCCGGCCTCGTCCACCGTCGCCAGGGCCATGGCGTTGGGATCGTTCGGCTCCTTGCCCCTGGCCTGCTCGAACCACTCGCCGAACAGGGCGATAGGGTCGGCGCCTTCCGGCAAGGGCGGGACGTCGGCATCGACCTTGTAGTCGGCGGGCGAGGGCGGGATGAGGGATTTGCGGCTCATGCAAAGCATCATAAACTCATCGCGAGGCAGATCGCACGGCTAACCTTGCGTTGACCTTAAGGGGACTAACCAGAGTCAATGACCGGGCAAGGCACGATCAGCCACGATCAGGCGAGACGGGTTCTGGGGGTCGGTGCGCGCGCCACCCAGGAGCAGGTCCGCGCCGGCTATCGCGCCGCCCTGAAATCCGCCCACCCGGACCACGGCGGATCGGATGACCGGCTGAGGCTGGTGATCGAGGCCTTTCGCCTGCTGGACGAGACAGCGCCGCGCGCGCCGGACGACGAGCCCCTTGGCCGGCACGATGCCGGCGGCGACCGCATCGAGATCACGCCGGTGATCGCCGTGGTCGGCGGCCGGGTCGCCACCAGGCTGGCTGATGGGCGGCGGGTGACGGTTTCCCTGCCCCGCGGCCTTCGTCAGGGCGACCGAGTCAAGGTCAAGGACGTCGTGCTGACAGTTTCGATCAAGGGCCGGCGCGAGATGTTCGTCTCGGGCGATGACCTGTGCATGATGGTGCGCACGACCGCCCAGGTGCTGCTCGAGGGCGGCCGGGTGACGGTGAAGCTGCCGTCCGGGCCCAAGGCTCTGTGGGTTTCGAAACCCACCGATTCCAACCACATCGTCCGCATCATGGGCCAGGGTCTGCCGGCGACGTCGCGCCACAAGGAAGGTCATCTGATCCTCAAACTGGTGCCCGAACGCGGCCCCAAGGACTCGCGCCTGCACGCCCGTTTGAAGAAGTTCACCGGCGACTGGGCCGGGGTCTGATTTGTCGGAAAGCTCCACCTGAGCTAAAGGCGCCCCATGTCGCACAACACTTTCGGCCATCTGTTTCGCGTGACCACCTGGGGCGAGAGCCACGGGCCGGCCTTGGGCTGCGTGGTCGACGGCTGCCCGCCGGGGATCGCGCTGACTGAGGCGGACCTGCAGGTCTGGCTGGACAGGCGCAAACCGGGCGGCTCGAAATTCGTCACCCAGCGCCAGGAAGCCGACGCGGTGAAGATCCTGTCGGGCGTGTTCGAGGACGCGCGCACGGACGGCCAGCGCACCACCGGCGCGCCGATCTCGCTGATGATCGAAAACACCGATCAGCGCTCGAAAGACTATTCGGAAATCGCCCGGGCTTTCCGGCCCGGCCATGCGGACTATGCCTATATCGCCAAATACGGTCTGCGCGACTATCGCGGCGGCGGGCGATCCTCGGCGCGCGAGACGGCGGCCCGTGTGGCGGCGGGCGGCGTGGCGCGGCTGGTGCTGGGCGCAGGGATCACGATCCGCGGGGCGGTGATCCAGATCGGCCCGCACAAGATCGATCGCACGCGCTTCAACTGGGACGAGACGCAGAACAATCCGTTCTGGTGTCCGGACGCCCAGACCGTTGCGGTGTGGGAGGAATTCCTGGAGGGCGTCCGCAAGGCCGGATCGTCGACCGGCGCCATCGTCGAGGTCGAGGCCACGGGCGTTCCCGCCGGTTGGGGCGCGCCGGTCTATGGCAAGATCGATGCGGAACTGGCCGGCGCCCTGATGTCGATCAACGCGGTCAAGGGCGTGGAGATCGGCGCGGGGTTTGGCGCGGCGGCTTTGTCGGGCGAGGAAAACGCCGATGAAATGCGTATGGGCAATGACGGGCCGGTCTTCCTGTCCAACAGCGCCGGCGGCGTGCTGGGCGGCATATCCACCGGTCAGCCGATTGTGGCGCGCGTTGCGTTCAAGCCGACGTCCTCGATCCTGACGCCACGTCTTTCCATCAACCAGGACGGCGAAGAAATCGAGATGCGGACCAAGGGCCGCCACGATCCGTGCGTGGGTATTCGTGGAACTCCAGTTGTTGAGGCCATGGTCGCTTGCGTGCTGGCGGATGCGAAGCTTAGGCACCGGGCGCAGGTTGGTTGAACACGACCCGCTGGAACGGTGGGAACGTCACAGTGCTTAGATCCACTTCGGATGTGTCCGCGTCTCCGATGGTGTAGCCCTCGATGCAGTCGGCAAGACCCTCTTTCGAAACCCAAATCATGAAGTACATTTCCATGCCGACGATGGTCGTGGAGACGGTTCCAAGCGGGCTCTCAAACGGACGCGGAAGCGGAGTTACGCCAGACGCCACTTGGAAGTGGGTAAAAAATCCGACGCCCGTATTTTCCCGGCTTGTCACGATGGCGGTAACTGACTGGGTTCTCAAGGCTTCTGCGAGCGCTGGATACTCCAGGCAAATCGCCTCGATCGCAGCGCGTTCGAGCGGAGTGAACGGGTCTACAAATTCGGAATACATTGTTGCTTCTTTTGCCTGTTGTTCCGTCGCTATTCGACTACCATCTATCCGCCCATGATCGAACTTCGCCCCTTTGAAAACCTCGGCCATGCCGACCACGGCTGGCTGAATGCGCGCCACCATTTTTCCTTCGCCAACTGGTATGACCCCTCCCGCATGGGATGGGGCGACCTGCGCGTGTGGAACGACGACGAGATCGGGCCGAAATCCGGCTTTCCGCCGCATCCGCACTCGGACATGGAAATCATCACCTATGTCCGCACCGGCGCGATCACCCACCAGGATTCCATGGGCAACACCGGCCGCACCGGCGCGGGCGACGTCCAGGTGATGAGCGCAGGCTCGGGCGTGCGCCACGCCGAATACAATCTGGAAGACGAGACCACGACCCTGTTCCAGATCTGGATCGAGCCGAAAACCCACGGCGGCGCGCCGTCCTGGGGCGCCAAGCCGTTCCCCAAGGCCGACCGCACCGGCAAGTTCGTGACCCTGGCCAGCGGCATCGCCGGCGACGACGGAGCTCTGCCGATCCGCGCCCAGGCGCGGGTGTTGGGCGCGAGCCTGAAAGCCGGCGAGAGCGCGACCTACACGCTCGATCCCTCGCGCCATGCCTATCTGGTCTCCAGCCACGGCGACCTGGACGTGGGCGGGGTGAAACTGAAGTCCCGCGACGGCGCGGCGATCACGGGTGAGACCGAGATCGTGGTCACTGCGCTCAGCGATGCTGAGGTTGTCATGGTGGATGCGCCGTAACTCCCCCGTTTTCGGGGGAGGTAAGAAAAATCATCTCGCAAATATCGGAACGCTCGTCCTAGGTTCGTCCTTTGGCTGACGGCGGGATTGCCCGCTCCAGATCGGAGGAGTTCGACATGCGGTTCATGATGATCGTAAAAGCCAGTGAAAGGTCTGAAGCCGGCGTGATGCCGACCGAGGCGATGCTGGCGGAAATGGGCGCTTACAACGCAGAGCTGGTCAAGGCGGGCGTCATACTCGACGGCATGGGCCTGCAGTCGTCAGCCAAGGGCGCGCGCATCTATTTCGACGGGGACAAGAGGACCGTGGTCAATGGTCCGTTCGCCGAGACCAAAGAACTGATCGCCGGCTTCTGGATGCTGCAGGTGGGCTCAAAGCAGGAGGCCATCGACTGGGCGCTGAAATGCCCCAACCCCAATTTCGACGGCAGCGCCACCAACATCGAACTACGCCAGGTGTTCGAGATGGAGGATTTCGGCGAGAGCGAAGCCGTCGACAAGATGCGCGACCTTGGCATGAGCCAATAGCCAGCCGACCCTGAACCCCGTCCGGAGACCCGCCATGCAATACGCCCTGCTCTGCTACAACGCCGGGGACGTTGTCTATGGCTGGACTCAGGAAGAAGAAGACGCCGTCATGGCCAAATTGGCAGCCGTGCACGAGCCGTACGGCTGAGGCGCGCGAGGCCTATAACCGCGCCATTGCGCTGAGCAACACGGCGGCGGGAGCGGCCCACATCCGCGCCGAACTGGACAATCTGATGAAGGACGAAAGGCAAACCATACGATGAGCGATTACGAAAAGACCTCGGCCTCGGGCAACATGTTCGGCGGCATCGTCGCCAACCTTGGCTACGAAAACGCCGCTGCAGCGGCCGATTTCTACAAGAAGGCCTTCGCCGCCGAAGAGTTGAACCGTGTGGCCACGCCGGACGGGCGGCTGATGCACTGCCACCTAAAGATCAACGGCAATTCCCTGATCATCAACGACTGCTTTCCCGAACACGGCCACCCCTATGTCGCGCCCGCCAATATCGTGCTGCACCTGCAGACTAATGACGCCAAGGCCTGGTGGGACCGGGCGCTCGCCGCCGGATGCACCGTGCTGATGCCGCTGGAAACGCAGTTCTGGGGCGACAACTACGGCCACGTCGCCGACCCCTTCGGCGTCCGCTGGTCAATCGCCTCGCCGGGGTAAGGGCTGCACTGCCGATTTAGCGCATCTTGAAGCACGCACTTACCGCCTGCGGAACTTCGCCGCGTCCGCCGCCAGCGCGCTGACCCACGCTTGCGGCTTGTCGTCGTCGTCCGGCGCGAACGGCAAGGTCCCCGCCACGCCGCGGATCGCCAGCCAGAGCTGCTGGTTGAAATGGGGAAAGGTGCGCAAGGGCCGGCGCTTGTTGTCGGTGACGTCCCAGCCTGCGTCCTCGAAGGCGAAGACCTGCTTGCCTTCGGGCAGGGTTTCAACGCCGTCCCAGCCGGCCGGGCGGGGAAGTGCGGCAGCCTCGTCCGCCGTCAGGCCAAACAGGGCGCGGGATGCCTCGTCCAGTTCCGGGAACTGCTCTCGGGCGTCGGGCTCGGCGAACTCGCGGTTCATAAGCGCCCGAGTTTCCAGGTCGGCGACGCCCGGCAGATCGATCAGGCGGCGAAGGGTGCTCATTTCGGCTTCAGGTCGGGACGCGAGGCGAGGAACGCGGCCTTTTCGGCGGCGGTGAGAACCTTGCCCTTGGTCTGTCGCGAAACCTTGGGCGTCGGCGGCGCAAAGGTGACGGGCGCCTTGGCGGGGCGAAGCTCGGACAGGCTTTTGATCGGTGGTTTCATCGGCTCAGGCTAAGGCGCCCCGCCGGCGACCGCCAGTGTGCAGCTCTCGCCGATTGTGGGGCGCGAGACGGTCACTCGCGACAGGCCCGGAAACTTGGGCTGCAGCTTGCGGACAAAGTGCAGGCACAGGTGCTCCAGCGTCGGGCTTTCCAGGCCCGGCTGCTCATTCAGCAGGCCATGGTCCAGTTCGGCGGCGGCGGCTTTCAGCGCCGCATCCAGTCCCCCCAGGTCCTCCACCCAGCCGACCGGCGCCCGCAGGACGCCGCGCAAGGTGGCCTCCACGCGGAAGGAGTGGCCGTGCATGCGGCGGTAGGGGCTGTCGACAGGGCCGGCAGGCAGGAAATGGGCGGCGTCAAAGGCGGCCGCCTTGGTGATTTCAAACAACGGTTCGGTCATGGTTCCGGGAGTTTCTGACGGTCTGGGAGCCTCGAAGGCTCAGGGCAGGCCGAGATATTTGTGGGTCTGGACGCTTAAACGCCACCTGGGGTGCTCAAGGCAATAGGCGACGCAACGTTCCGTGCTGGCTTCACGGTCCGGCCCGTCCATGGGCTGCAGGAAAAGCCGCTCGAAATCCAGGCTCTCATACCGCGCCGGATCGTGGCCGGCCTGGGGATAGACCAGCTTCAGCTCCTGGCCGCGGGTCTGGACGAGCGGCGCATCGGCCTTGGGGCTGACGCAGATCCAGTCGATGCCCCCGGGGGCGGCGATGGTGCCGTTGGTCTCAACGGCGACCGCAAAGCCCTGACGATGCAGCGCCTCGATCAAGGGCCCATCCAGCTGCAGCAGGGGCTCGCCCCCGGTGCAGACCACCAGCCGGTCAGCTTCTCCGCCTTTCCAGGCCGCGGCGACCGCAGCCGCCAGTCCTTGAGGGGTTTCAAACTTGCCGCCGCCCGCCCCGTCGGTTCCAACGAAGTCGGTGTCGCAGAAGGTGCAGACCGCCTTGGCACGATCACCTTCGCGCCCGCTCCACAGATTGCAGCCGGAAAAGCGGCAGAACACCGCCGCCTTGCCCGCCTGGCCGCCCTCGCCCTGCAGGGTGAGGAAGATTTCCTTGACTGAATAGGTCACGCGCGAGGCCCCGCGATCCATTCGACGTAGCCCCGGGCCCGCAGTTCGCAAGCGGGGCAGGTTCCGCAGCCATGGCCCCAGGGGTGGGGGTCGCGAATGCCGAGATAGCAGGTGTGGGTGTCTTCGCGGACGATCTCGACCAGGCCTTCGCCGCCCAGTTCGTTTGTCAGGGCCCAGGTCTGGGCCTTGGTCAGATGCATCAGCGGGGTTTCCAGCGCAAAATGCTGGTCCATGCCCAGGTTCAGCGCGCGCGCCATGGCCTCCAGGGTCTCGCGCCGGCAGTCGGGATAGCCGGAATAGTCGGTCTCGCACATGCCGCCGACCAGAACGCTCAGGCCCCGCCGGTCGGCCAGGGCCGCCGCATAGACCAGAAACACCAGATTACGACCCGGCACAAAGGTCGAGGGCAGGCCCCGCTCGGTGATCTCGATCGCGCGCTCAGCGGTCAGCGCCGTCTCGGCGATCGCGCCGAACGAAGCGATGTCGATCATGTGGTCGGGGCCAAGGCGCGAAGCCCACTGCGGAAAGGCCGCCGCGATATTCGCCCGGACGATCTGGCGCGCGTCGAGTTCGACGGCATGTCTCTGCCCATAGTCAAAGCCCACGGTCTCAACCGCCGCATAGCGATCCAGCGCCCAGGCCAGGCAGGTCGCTGAATCCTGGCCGCCGGATAACAGCACCAGGGCGCGCAAATCTTGGTTAGCGGGCCTGTTCATCGCCGGTGGTCTCGCAATTTCCCTGACCGGCGGCAAGTCAGGGGCCTTTCGCGGCATTTTGCCCCCTCTAATCACGCTTAACGTATCCGCAAGCTAAGCGTGAGACTTTCAGCGCTAGGTATCTCGCGAGCCGTGAAGTAGCCCTTATGACAGACAAGACCAGTTCTTCGCGGAACGCCCAGTCCTTCCCCGCCGGCGCAAGCGATTGCGACGCCAGGGTTAAGCTCTTCGACTCGATCAGCCAGCAGATCCGACGGCCCGTCGACGGCATGCGGGCGGTCACCGACCTTTTGCGCCGCCAACCGCTGTCGCCTGACGCCCTGGCCTATGTGCGCACCCTGGATGATCACTATCAGGCCCTGTTGCGCACCCTGGCCGACGCCGGCGACATGGTCCGCGCCGAAAGCGGCCAACTGGAACTGGAGCCGGGTCCGGTCGAACTGCGCATGCTGATGGACGATGTTCAGGCCGAATGGGCGCCGCGGGTCGAGGAAAGCAATGTCGCCCTGTCGATCTCGTACGACGGTTCAGACATCGCCGCCCAGGCCGATGCGCCCCGGCTGAAGCAGATCTTCAACCACCTGATCACCCGCGCCCTGGCGGTTACCCGCCGCTGCGGCGTCGAGGCGCAGCTGCATGCCCGCCGCGAGGGCGTCAACATCATTATCGAAGGCCGCGTGCGCGATTCCGGCGCGGTTCTGCCGTCCACCCGGCTGGCTGGCCTGTTCGACGGGACGAACGAAAACATCGAGGGCGCGAACCTCGTGCTCTGTAAACACCTTATCGCGGCCATGGGCGGCGAGATCCACGCGGCCAGCAACGCCGGATCCGGCGTGACCATCCAGTTCGCCTTCATGACCCAGGCCGCCCAGACCGAGGACGCTGACGACGGCTGCGGCCGCACCACGGCCCGGGCCGCCCACGTGCTGGTCGTCGACGACAACGCCACCAACCGCATGGTCGCCGAGGCCCTGTGCGAAATGTTCGACTGCACCTCGGAAAGCGCCGAAGACGGCGTCGAGGCCGTGGAGGCCGCCAGCTCGGGTCGCTTTGACCTGATCCTGATGGACATCAAGATGCCCCGCATGGACGGCATCGAGGCCACCAAGGCCATCCGCGCCATGGGCGGGCGCAAGGGCGGGGTCCCGATCATCGCGCTCACCGCCAACGCCGACCCGGACGATGCGGCCAACTACCTGGCCAGCGGCATGTCCAGCGTGGTCGAAAAGCCGATCAAACCCGAAGCCCTGCTGGCCGCGATCAACGCCTGCCTGCCCGGCGCCGGCGAAGACGACGCCCACGCTGCAGCGGCGTAAACCTCTCGAGAATTGGTGGCTGGGGGCAGGATCGAACTGCCGACCTGTGGGTTATGAATCCACCGCTCTAACCATCTGAGCTACCCAGCCGGAACCTAGGGTCGCGGGGTTATAGGGAAAGGGTCTTGCCGCTTCAAGCGCGCGCGGTCACCCTGACCCAGGAACTTTGTGAGGACGCCATGCTGAAGAAGATGCGTTTCATCGGAATCGCCGTTCTGCTGGCCGCCTGCGGGGCCAATGCGCCCGGCCAGGCCCAGACCAAAAGCGTCGAGACGCGGGCCCCCAACGGCCGCGGTCAGGTCCCCGCCTTTCCCGGCCAGACCCGCATCACCGAGCAGAAACTGGGCGTGGCCTTCAATGTGGCGACCTTTGCGCGCGGGCTGGACAGCCCCTGGGGCCTGGTCTTCCTGCCCGATGGTCGCGGCCTGGTCACCGAAAAGCCGGGCCGGCTGCGCTTTGTAGCGACGGACGGAAGCCTGTCGGCGCCGATCACCGGCGTGCCGGCCGTCTACGCCAGCGGCCAGGCGGGCCTGCTGGACGTGGCGCTGGATCCAGCCTTTGCGGCGAACAGGCGCATCTATCTGAGCTATCTGGAAACCCGCACGGGCGGCCAGAACATCGCCGTGGCCCGGGCCGAGCTGAACGGCGGGGCGCTCTCCAACGTCACCGTCATCTTCCACGCCGTGCAGACGCAGGCTGGCGGCACAAATATCGGCTCGCGGCTGGTGTTCGCGCCGGACGGGACCCTGTTCGTCAGCGTCGGCGACCGCTTCAACCCCAAGGAAAAAGCCCAGGACCTGTCGGTTGATTCCGGCAAGATCATCCGCATCACCACCGATGGCGCGCCTGCGGCTGACAATCCGTTCGTGGGGCGCGCGGGCGCGCGGCCGGAGATCTGGTCCTATGGCCACCGCAATCCCGAGGGCATGGCGCTGAACCCGGCTACCCACGTCCTGTGGGACGTGGAACACGGCGCGCGCGGCGGCGATGAGATCAACATCCCCGCCAGGGGCAAGAACTACGGCTGGCCGGTGATCACCTACGGCATCGACTATTCCGGCGCGCCGATCGGGGCCGGCATCACCCAGCAGGCGGGGCTGGAGCAGCCGATCTATTACTGGGACCCGGTGATCGCGCCTTCGGGCATGCTGTTTTACACCGGCGAGAAGTTCCCGGCCTGGAAGAACAGCCTGTTCATCGGCGGCCTGGGCGCCCAGGCTCTGGTGCGGCTGTCGCTCAACGGCGACAAGGTGGTGGGCGAAGAGCATCTGCTGCTTGACCAGCACGAACGCATCCGCGACGTGCGCCAGGGGCCGGACGGGCTGATCTATGTGCTGACGGATAATACGGACGGGCGGATTCTGCGGCTGAGCCCGAAGTAGGCGCTAGCTCGCCAGCAGCTTGCCAGCCACGACATCCCCGATCGCCAACGAGGACGTCAGGCCGGGGCTCTCTATGCCGAACAGGGCGACCAGACCCTCCAGCCCATGCCTTTCGGCGCCGTCGATGCGGAAGTCGGGGGCGGGCTCGCCCGGACCATGCAGCTTGGGTCGGATGCCGGCGTAGTCGGGAACCAGGGCGCCGTCCGGCAGGCCCGGCCAGAACTTGCGCACGGTCTCGTAGAACGAGGCGGCGCGAGCCGGATCGACCTTATAGTCGATGGCGTCGACGAACTGCAGGTCAGGGCCAAAGTGCGCCTGGCCGCCCAGGTCGCGGCGATAGTGGGTGCCCAGCGCGCCCGGGATCGGCGGCGGATAGACCAGGTGCGAAAACGGCGCCTTGCCGTGCAGGGTGAAATAGACGCCCTTGCCGTAGTGCAGGGTGGGAATCTGGTCGGCCGGATAGCCCTCGATAGCCGCGGCCGCACCCATCGCGTCCAGGCTGGCGGCGATAACCAGCAGCCGGGTGGTGATCACCGTCGGCTCGACCCCGCCGGCGCGAACCGAATAACCGCCGCCCACGATTGGCGCGGCGCCCTCGAAGGGCGTTGAGAGCACCACCGCCCCGCCCGCATCCTCGATCTCACCCTGCAGGGCGACCATATAGCCGTGGCTGTCGAACACCCCGCTCTGGGGCGAGACAAGGGCGGCCAGGGCGAACAGTTCCGGCTCCATCGCCTTGGCCTGGGCGCCGGTGATCTCTTCCATGCCTTCGACGTCATTGGTGCGCGCCTGGACCAGGATCGCCTCCAGCTTGGGCACATGGTCGGCGCTGGTCGCCACCACGATCTTGCCGCAGCGGTCGTAAGCGACGTGGTGGGCGTCCATGAAGGCATAGAGCAGGCGCCTCCCCTGCACGCACAGGCGCGCCTTCAGCGAGCCGGTAGGATAATAGAGCCCGCCGTGCACGACCTCTGAATTGCGCGACGAGACGCCCTGGCCGATGTGGGCTTCCTTCTCCAGCACGATCACCGACTGGCCGCGGCGCGCCAGGGCATAGGCGCAGGCCAGGCCCACGGCCCCCGCCCCCACCACCACCGCGTCGGTATCAAAGCTCATCGCGCCAGGCCCTTTTCAAAGGCCTCGGCCGCGGGCGCAGCGGCGGCGGGGCCCAGAACGGCGCAAGCGGATGTGCCCGGCTTCAGGGCCCGTTCTCCAACGCGGCGCAGATCTTCTTTGGTCACCGAATCGATCCGCTCGGACAGTTCGTGCGTGGGGATCAGTCTGTTCAGCAACAGCACCTGGCCGGCCGACTGTTCGGCCCGCGAGAGGGCCGATTCCCGGGCCATGAACAGGCCGCCCTTCAGCTGGGCCTTGGCGCGCGCCAGTTCGTCATCGTCGGGCGCGCCTGTCAGGGCGACCAGCTGCTGCGCGCTCATCCGCGCCGCCTTGGCCGCATCGCCCGCCGCGCAGCCGGCGTAGACGCCCACCACACCGACGTCGGCGTAAGATTCCACAAAGGCGTCGATGGTGTAGGCCAGGCCGTGCTTTTCGCGCACCTCCTGGAACAGGCGGGACGACATGCCGCCTCCCAGGGCCTCGACGAACAGGCGCGAGGCGTAATAGGCCTCGTCTGCGGCGTCGCAGCCGGGCAGCATGAAGACCAGATTGGCCTGTTCGATCCGCGCCGTGCGCACTTGGGCGCCGCCGGTAAAGAGGCCGGGGTCGGGGATCTTCGCCACCGCGGGCGCTGTGTCATCACCGAACCAGCGCTCGGCCTCGTTCAGCAGCTCGACCTCGTGCACGGCGCCGGCGGCGCTGATGACGATGCGGTCAGGGGCGTAGAGGTGGGCGCGAAAATCGCCAAGGCTGGCCGGATTGGCCGTGCCGATGGACTTGGGCGTGCCCAGGATCGGGCGGCCCAGCGCCGTATCGCCGAAGGCCGCGGTCTGGGCCATGTCGAACACCAGATCGTCGGGCGCATCGGCGGCCTCGGCGATCTCCTGCTCAATGACGCCCTTTTCCCGTTCCAGATCGGCGGCGTTCAGCACCGGGCGGCGGATCAGATCGGCGATCACCTGCATTGCCAGAGACAGGCCGCCCTTAAGCGCGCGGACCTGATAGCTTGTGCGCTCATAGCCGGTGGCGGCGTTGATGTTGCCGCCGGCCGCCTCGATCACCTCGACGATGTCGCGGGACGAGCGCTCGCCGGCGCCCTTGAAGACCATGTGCTCCAGCAGGTGGGCCCAGCCGGAATGGGCCTGGCTTTCCCAGCGCGCGCCGCGGCCGATGACCACCGAAAGCGCGAGGGTCTCAAAGCCCTGGATCGGGTCGCAGATGACCCGTACGCCGTTTTTCAGGGTGTGCAGCTGGGAAGTCATGGCAAAAGACTTACCTTCTCCCCTTGCGGGAGAAGGTGGCGCCCGCAGGGCGTCGGATGAGGGGTCGCGCCGGCCTCACGGCCCCTTGCCCAAAGACTCGCCATCCTTGAGACGTTAGCGCGACCCCTCATCCGTCATGCTCCGCATGACACCTTCTCCCGCAAAGGGAGAAGGAAGAGCGCTGCCGGCTTCGGGTCATTCCTCAACTGCTCGCGAACTTCCGCACATAGGCCTTCACGGCCTGTGCGTCGGCGGGCAGGCGATCGATGCGTTCGGGCTTGGCGGCCTGAGCGCGGACGATGGCGGGCGCCGGGGGCGATACCCTGGCGCTGGCGAAGACCGCCTCAGGGAACTTGGCCGGGTGGGCGGTGGAAAGCGCGATCAGGGGCGCTGCGCCGCTGGTTCCAACCCGGCGGGCGGCGGCGACGGCGACGGCGGTGTGCGGGTCGATCAACTCCCCGGTGTCGTTCAGCGTGGCCAGGATGGTCTTGGCCGTTTCGCTTTCGCTGACGGAAACGCCCGCGAACAGGGCCTTCATCTCGCTGAGCGCGGCGGGCGGGATGTCGATGGCGCCGGCCTCGGCGAAGGCGCGGAATGCCCGCGTGGTTTCGGTGGACTCGCGGTCGACCGCCTCGAAATAGAGCCGCTCGAAATTCGACGCGATCTGGATGTCCATGGCCGGGCTCATGCTTGTCGCGACCTTGCCGCGGGCGTAGCGGCCGCCGGTCAGGGCGCGGGCCATGATGTCGTTGGAATTGGTGGCGACGGTGATTTTCTCGATCGGCAGACCCAGCCGCTTTGCCGCATAGCCGGCGTAGGCGTCGCCGAAGTTGCCGGTCGGCACGCAGTAACGCATGGCCCTGCCCGGCGCGCCCAGGGCCGCGGCCGAAGTGAAATAATATACGCTCTGGGCTGCGATGCGGGCCCAGTTGATGGAATTGACGCCAGAAAGGTCCACCTCGCGCGAGAAGGCCGCGTCCTGGAACAGGCTTTTCAGAATGGTCTGGCAGTCATCGAACGTGCCCTCGACCGCGACGGTGCGCACATTGGCCTCGTCGGCCGTGGTCATGAAGCGGCGCTGCACCTCGCTGATGCGACCCTCCGGGAAGAGCACGACGAGGCGAACATTGGCCGAACCCCGGAAGGCGCCGACAGCCGCGCCGCCGGTGTCGCCCGAGGTGGCGCAGACGATGGTGATCTTGCGGTTCTGCTTGCCCAGCACGTGATCGTACAGACGCGCCAGCAGCTGCATGGCAACATCTTTGAACGCCAGGGTCGGGCCGTGGAACAGCTCAAGCAGCCACAGGTCAGGATAGAGCTGCTTCAGCGGCGCGACAGCGGCGTGGGTGAAGGTCGCATAGGCGTCCTCGCACATCTCGGCCAGAACGTCGGGCGCGATCGCATCGCCGCAGAACCGGCCGATGACGCTGGCGGCCACCTGGGCGTAGGGCGCATTGGCGAAGGCCGCGATCTCGGCGGGCGTGAACGAGGGCCACTCCTGCGGCACGAACAGGCCGCCGTCCGGCGCCAGGCCGACCAGGACCGCGTCGAGAAATCCGATGGCTTGCGCCTCGCCACGCGTGGAAATGTACTTCATGGGCCCTTCAACCGCTGACGGAGCATGGCGGCATAGAAGCACAGCATAACGATCGCAAGGCCGAACCAGGTCAGGGCGTACTGCATGTGATTGTTGGGGATGTCCGGCGCTGGCAGCCCGGGCTTGAGCTCGCCCCATTCCGGATTGCTGGTGGTCTCGGCGGCGAGAAACACCGGCGCGGGATGTTTGGCGCCCAGGGCTGCGGCGATGCCGGGGATATCGACGCTCATCCACAGACGCGTGTGACCGGCCGCCGGCGGGACGGGCGCGGGCGTAATCAGTCGGGTGATGAAATTGGGCTTTTGCGGCGCGCGCAGCACGCCCTCGACCGGAACCAGCGAGGTGTCTTCCGGCTCGACGATCGGCGGCTGCTCGACCGCTTCCGGCACCTGGCCGCGATCGACCAGGATGACGTCGTAGGGTGAATCTCGCAGGGGGCATGCCGAGATGAGACGGTTGATGACCATTCCCTCGGTGGACAGGCTGTAGACTCGCTGGGTGGGCGCATGCCACAGGCCGAGGCATTCGGTGTCGACGCGGACCATGTCGAGCTTGGCCGGATCGGACGTGGCGGCCAGCACCTTGTCCAGCGGCTTGCCGACCGCGTGGACCAGCGCCGCGCGCTGGGCCAGGATGCCTTCCTTCCAGTGCAGGCGATATGGAACTTGCCAGACGCCAAGCCCGATCAGTATCGCAAGAGCGATGATGACCGTGATGGTCAGGCCCCAGGGAAATTTCTTAAGGCTCATGGTCCGTATCGCTGTTCCTGGCCTCGCTGGCCTTGAAGTGGAACTGGGCGGCGATCAACAGGCTCTTGAAGATCGGCATCAGGACCAGGCTGAGCACCACCGTGAGCGGCAGCCATACCACCAGGTGGACCCAGATCGGGAGCGAAAAGGCCAGCTGGCTGTAAAGGGCCAGGAAACCCACGAAGCCGCCGACAATCAGGATGACGAACACCGCCGGCCCGTCGCCGGAATCGGCGGCGCGCAGGTCAAAGCCGCAGACCTCGCAACTGGGGCGCACTTTCAGATAGCCCGAGAACAGCCTGCCCTTGCCGCAACTGGGACAGCGACAGGCGAGCGCCGATAGGATCGGGCCCGCCTTCATGACGCCGTCACTTGCCCCAGCTGGCCCCGAAGATCACGTAGATGAAGGCGAACAGGAACAGCCACACTACGTCGACGAAGTGCCAGTACCAGGCCGCCGCCTCGAAGCCGAAGTGCTGCTTGGGCGAGAAGCCGCCGGCCAGCAGACGGCCCAGGCACACGGTCAGGAAGATGGTGCCGATCAGCACGTGGAAACCGTGGAAGCCGGTGGCCATGAAGAAGGCCGAGCCATAGAGGCCCGAGTTCTTGGACTCGTCCGAGAAGAACAGGTGGTGGCTGAGGATATGGTTATATTCGTAGGCCTGGATCGAAGTGAACAGCACGCCCAGGATGATGGTCAGGATCAGGCCGATCTTGGCCGACTTGCGATCGCCGACCTGCAGCGCGTGGTGCGCCCAGGTGACCGTGGTGCCCGACAAAAGCAAGGTCAGCGTATTGACCAGCGGCAGTTCGAAGGCCGGCACCTGCTCGACGCCCTTGGGCGGCCAGTGGGCCCAGGCGGCCGCGACGCCCTGGACATTGTCCGGGGTCAGGGTGCGGTGGCCGTGAAAAATGGCCATTTCGAAGAACATCCAGAACCAGCCGACGAAGAACATCACTTCGGAGACGATGAACAGAATCATGCCGTAGCGAAGGCCGATGGAGACCACCGGGGTATGGTCGCCCTGGTTGGCTTCCTTGGTGACCTGCGCCCACCAGCCGGCCATGGTCAGCAGCACGCCGAACAGGCCGACGCCGAAGACGGCCATATTGCCCTTGGGTATGCCCCAGAGCCCGCTCATGGCGATGACCAGCCCGACCGTCAGCACGACGGCGAAGACGGAGCCAACCAGAGGCCAGGGACTCGGATTTACGAGGTGATAGTCGTGATGAACGCCGTCTTGGGCCATGGCCGTCGGTAACCCCCGAATGTGCGGCCAAAGCCTTTTTGGCCGCGGTATCAGACTCAATTGCCCAGCCTATAACCCTGCTTGTACGCCTTCGCCAAGGGGCCGCTTCGCCGCATCGGGGCTTGCCTGCGCAATCGCCCCATTCTTGGACGGAAAGAAGGTGTAGGACAGCGTCAATTCGGGCGTTCCGCGCGTCTCCGGATCGGTCTCGAACTTGGGATCGACGAAGTAGACGACGGCGTATTCCTGGGTTTCGCCCGGCGCCAGGGTCTGTTCCTTGAAACAGAAACACTCGGTCTTCTTTAAATAGGCGCCCGCGGTTTCCGGCAGGATGTTGAAGGCCGCCTGGGCGGTGATCGGAGCCTTGCTGTCGTTGGTGACGGTAAAATGGGTGAGCGAGGTGGCGCCGATGCGCACGGTCTGGCTGGCGACCTCGGGTTTGAACGTCCAGGGCACGCCGTTGGTGTTGGTGTCGAACCGCACGGTGACGGTCTTGTCGAGGATCTGGGTCGGCGCCTTGGCGACGGAATTGCTGATCGTGCCGTCAAAGCCGGTGGCCTGGCAAAAGGCGCGGTAGAAGGGCACCGCCGCGAATCCGGCCCCGACCATGGCGGCGGTGATCACGACGCACAACAGCGCGACTTTGCCGTTGGAAACCCGGCGCCTAGAGGGGTCGGTCGACAACGCTGCCTCCCAGGCGGACGATGGTGATCACAAAGACCAGGATCACGAAGGCGCCCAGCCCCAGGGCCATGATCAGGCTGCGGCGGTTGCGGGCGCGGGTGTCGTCGTCAAGCGGCGGTTTCAAAGGGATATCCCCAAAAGCCCATGAAGGTGGGGCAGACGAATAAGGTGCTCGGCCAGCAGGGCCGCGAACATGGCGAACAGATACAGGATCGAGAAGGCGAAAAGATTGCGGGCGTCGCGCGAGCCGGCCTTGACCTCGTAAAGCCCGTTCTCGCCCACCGCTCCGCCCTCGCCGGCGTTTGAGCGCCATAGACGAAAGGCCAGCAGAAGGAAGACAAGGCCGCCCAGGGCGGACACCGCCAAATAGACGGGCCCGCCCAGGCCGATGACGACCGGCAGCTGGCAGATCGGAATCAGCAGCATGCTATAGACCATGATGTGGGCGCGGGTCTTTTTCGCGCCCCAGACCACCGGGCCCATGGGCACGCCGGCCTTGCCGTAGTCAGCCGAGGTGTAGAGCGACAGGGCCCAGAAGTGCGGCGGGGTCCACATGAAGATGATCAGGCAAAGCAGCCAGGCGGCCGGCGGCGCCGTATGCGAAGCGGCCGCCCAGCCGATCACCGGCGGCAGGGCGCCGGCCAGGCCGCCGATGACGATGTTCTGCGGCGTCGTGCGCTTGAGCCACATCGTATAGACCACCGCGTAGAAGAAGATGGTGAAGGCGAGCAAGGAAGCCGCCAGCCATCCGACCGCCAGCCACATGACCATGCAGGACAGCAAGGTGAGGGTTATGCCCATGGCCAGGGAATCGGCGCCCTGCACCTTGCCGGACGGCACGGGCCGGGCGCGGGTGCGGCTCATCTTGGCGTCGATGTCGGCGTCGAACCACATGTTAAAGGCCGCCGAGGCGCCGGCGCCCACGGCGATGCAGAAGATCGCCACCGCCGCCAGGAAGGGATTCATCGGCTTGCCGGCGCACACAAGGCCTGTCGCGCCGGTAAACACCACCAGCGACATCACGCGCGGCTTCAGCAGCTGGACATAGTCCTGCCAGCGCGCGGCGGCGGGTGTCGTGGCGGCGGCGTTGGTCATGGGGGGCTTCTAGCGGAAAGGGCCGCCGAATCGAAGGGGCAAACGGACGCGGGCGGCGAAACACTGACGCCCAAACAAAAATGCTCCCCCTTGCGGAGGAGCATTCTGTTGGCTCCGATCCGAAGCCTAGTGGCTTTCGTCGGCCTTGATCACCGGCAGGTCGTTAAACTGGTGGAAGGGCGGCGGCGACGGCAGGGTCCATTCCAGGGTGGTGGCGCCTTCGCCCCACGGATTGGCCTCGGCCTTGCGGCGGCGGATGGCGGCTTCGGCCAGCATGACGAAGAAGATGGCCACGCCAACGGCGGTGATCGCATAGCCGACCGACGAGACCTTGTTCCACAGCGCGAAGGCTTCCGGATAGTCGACGTAGCGGCGCGGCATGCCCTGCAGACCCAGGAAGTGCTGCGGGAAGAACACCAGATTGACGCCGACGAAGGTCACGTAGAAGTGGAGGGCGCCGAGGAACTCGTTGTACTTCACGCCCCACATCTTTTCGAACCAGTAGTAGAAGCCGGCGAAGATGGCGAAGACGGCGCCGAGGCTCAGCACATAGTGGAAGTGGGCGACGACGTAATAGGTGTCGTGCACCGAATAGTCGAAAGCCGCGTTGGCCAGGACGACGCCGGTGACGCCGCCCACGGTGAACAGGAAGATGAAGCCGACGGCCCACAGCATGGGCGTCTTGAAGTCGATGGAGCCGCCCCACATGGTGGCGATCCAGCTGAACACCTTCACACCCGTGGGCACCGCGATGACCATGGTGGCGGCCACGAAGTAGCCTTGCAGGTTCAGCGGCATGCCGACCGAGTACATGTGGTGGGCCCAGACGACGAAGCCGACGAAACCGATGGCCACCATGGCGTAGGCCATGGCCAGATAACCGAACACCGGCTTGCGGCTGAAGGTCGAGACGATCTGGCTGATCATGCCAAAGCCCGGCAGGATCAGGATGTAGACTTCCGGGTGGCCGAAGAACCAGAACAGGTGCTGGAACATGACCGGATCGCCGCCGCCGGCGGGATCGAAGAAGTGGGTGTGGAAGTTGCGGTCGGTCAGCAGCATGGTGATCGCGCCCGCCAGCACCGGCAGCGAG
>CAZJBC010000014.1:0-19252 GCA_964543805.1 uncultured Brevundimonas sp. | reverse complement strand
AACGATCGAGACCTTCGCGGCCATCGTCAATGCGGCCGGCTACGCCAGCCCGATCCGCACGCCGCGCGGCCGCGACATTCTGGCCGCCTGCGGTCAGTTGAAATCCGAAAGCGAAAAGGTGCGCGCCTCGGTGCGCCGCAAGCTCGCCGCCGATCAGGAAGGAGCCTGACGCCATGTCCGTCGCCACGCCGGAAATCCAGGCCTTTGCCAACGGCTTTCCCATCGCCATGCTGCACTGGGCCGTCGCCCTTGTGATCCTGGTCGCCGGCGTCGCGGTCTATGCGCTGCTCTCGCCGCACCGCGAGATCAAGCAGGCGCGCGACGGCAACGCCGCCGGTGCGGTCTCCCTGGGCGGGGCGATCATCACCCTGGCTCTGCCTCTGGCCGCGGCCACCTCGGCCTCGGCCACCGCGGTGGAGGTGGGGCTGTGGGGCGTCTCGGTCATGGCCCTGATGCTGCTGCTCAGCCGTCTGGCCGACATGGCCCTGCGCGGCCTGCCTGAACGGATCGCCGAGGGCGACGTGGCCGCAGCCTGGCTGCTGGTCTGCGCCAAGGCCGCCCTGTCGCTGGTGCTGGCCGCCGCCGTGGCGGCCTGAGGCAGCGGCGTGGACTATCCCCGCTTTCCCGACTGGCTGATCTATTTCGCCGCCTCCGGCGCGATCCTGGTCGCCGCGGTCAGCCGACAGGAACATGCCGACAGTCCCGAGGCCCCGCCGCCGCCGCCCGGCGCCGAGCGCGTGCCGCTGGGTCCGTCCTCGCCCTTCGATCCCGTCAGCGTCATCCGCACCGGCGTTCACAAGGGTCATGCGCGCGGCACGGCCTTCGCGGTCGTGGACGGCGGGCTTTGGCTGACGGCGCGCAGCCAGGTGGCCGGTTGCGACCGCGTGGCGCTGAAGGTGGCCGAGGGCCGCGCCGTCACCGCCCAGGTCCAGCCGGGCGGCGATCCACAGCTGGCGGTGCTGAAGACGGACGGCGGTCCGCCGGGCCTGCCGCTGTCGCCCGCCGCCGGGCCGGGACGGAACGGCGCCCGCGCCTTTCTGGTCGGCTTTCCGCGCCAGGCGCCGGGCGAGGCCTCAGCCATGCTGATGACCACCGGGCTGATGAAATCAGGGTTCCGCGGCCAGCCGCCGGCGCCGGTGCGCGTCTGGGCCGAGACCGGCCGCACGGAGAACATGAAGGGCGCCTTGTCCGGTCTGGTCGGCGCGCCGGTGATCGGCGCGGACCATCAGGTCCAGGGCGTGGTGCTGCGCCAGGACCAGGACCGCGCCCGCTTCTACGCGGCCGCTCCTGAAGCCATCGCCCGCATCCTCGCCGACGCCGGCGCCCGCCCCCAGCCCGCCGTCCCGGCCGAGCCGATCAGCGTCTCCAACTACGGCCTGGCCGCCGACGGCCTGCGCCGCTCCGGCCAGGTGGCGCAGGTGCTGTGCCTGCTGCGCTAGGCCGACAGCCGCCCCGCATAGGCGACAATGACGCCGGCGAGCGGATGGGCTACCAGGACGGTGAAGCGATAGTCCCCGCCGGCCGCAAAGCTGCGGGCGCGGATTTTCGGGGAAAGAAATTTTGGCAGGGGCAGGATGCCGATCCGCCAGCCGCAAGGGATCCAGTCAAAGCCCCGGGGCCCCGGCCGGGCTTCGAGGTCAAAGCTGAATGGTCCCAGCCGCTCGGTAAAACGGCCAAGGGTTTCGCGGTCGTCGGTGATCACCGAGCGGAACGCGCCCTTCCCGAAATGCCGGGTCCAGACCTCACCGCGCGGGGTGGTGCGGATGTCGATGGAGAAGTCCTTGAACCGCCCCAGCTTCACGCCGGCGAACAGCCGGGCCAGGGCCGCCAGCCCGCCCGATCCGCGCGCCACGGCATAGCCTTGGAAGGTCTCGGTTGTCCGGCCATGGTGGATACGCCGCACTGGCGCCGGCAAGGCGTCGAAGGCTGGGCCCAGCAGCCGCCGGAACAGGCCCGGCTCATCCGGATAGCGGCCGGCGCGCCCGGTTGTAATCGGCAGGCCATCGGCCTGGGCGATCATAGCCTCCAGGGGAATCAGGCCCGTACAGACCCAGGCGCCCGGCGCCAGGCGGCCGTCCAACAGGGCGCGCAGGGTCGCGCTGGCGGCCAGGGTCGGCACATGCGGACCTTCGAGCTTTTTGCCGATCAGCCCCCAGCGGGCGGCGACCGGCTCGCCGGCGGCGGTGGTTCCCTGTGCGACGACGCTCATTCCGCCGTCCTCAGAGCCGATGGCGGCGACAACGCCCGCGATGGCCTTCAGCGGCCGGGCGAACGGCGCGAGCGACGCCACCAGGCCAAACCGGACAAGGAAGGACAGCTTCCACAGGCCCAGTTGCAGGATCGGCGACTCCACGCCGGCAAAAAACAGCGCATCGCGGCTGGGATGGAAACGCTGGGCGTAAATATCGAGATCCGGCGACTCGGCCAGGCAGACCCAGCGATGACCGAGCCCGGGAATCAGCACCCGGCGCGGCAGGCTCCACCCGGGAAGCTTTCGCCATTGCCCCCCGACAAAGACCCGCAAGGGCTTGCCGACCCATGACAGGATGGCTTTGACGACAGCCAGTCCCTGGGCCGTACGGCCGGCCGGCGAGATGGCGACGGTGATCGCCTCAGTGGCGGACCATCCATGGGTGATTTCGTCGAGCACGGCGTTGCTGACCGCTGGTGTGGAGCTGGCCCCGGTGACGGCGGTCCGTGCCGCGGCCAGGGCGGCCTCATTCACCGCCGCCTCGAAACCAGCGACGAAATCGCGCCCATCGGCGATGTCGATGTAATGAGCCCCCGCCGCCAGGCTTGCGCAGGCCAAATTATAGTTCGAACCCTGAAACGGTCCGGCGCAGTCGACAACGGCGAAGACGACCAGAGCCGACGGGTCGGGACGCTCGCGGTCGATGATCGCCATGCGCGCGTTGAGGCGCTCGGCGATGGGGCGCAGCCTTGCTTCATGACGCCCGGCGAGGATCAGGTCGATGTCTTTCCAGGCCGCCAGCCGCGTGGACAGTCGCTCTCCAAAGACCCCTGCCGCGCCGACGATGAGAACCTGGGGTTTCATACGCCGGGCGGCTCGGCGACGAACCGTTTCACCGATCCCGAACAGAAATTGCAGACGCCGTCGAACAGCCAAAGTCCCTGCTGTTCGGCCTCAGCGGACCGCACGGTTCTTGACCAGATCATCCACCACCGACGGGTCCGCCAGGGTGGTGATGTCGCCCAGGTTTCCGACATCGTTTTCGGCCACCTTGCGCAGGATTCGGCGCATGATCTTGCCCGAGCGGGTCTTGGGCAGGCCCGGGGCCCACTGGATTACGTCCGGCGCCGCGAAGGGGCCGATCTCGGTGCGCACCCACTTGATCAGGGCGGCTCGAAGTTCGTCCGACGGCTGGGTGTCGGCCTTCAGCGTCACATAGGCGTAGATGCCCTGGCCCTTGATGTCGTGCGGGAAGCCCACGACGGCGGCCTCGGCCACGGTATGGTGGCCGACAAGCGCCGACTCGATCTCGGCCGTGCCCAGGCGGTGGCCCGAGACATTGATCACGTCATCCACCCGGCCAGTGATCCAGTAATAGCCGTCGGCGTCGCGGCGGCAGCCGTCGCCGGTGGTGTACTTGCCGGGATAGGTGGTGAAATAGGTCTGGGCGAAGCGCTCGTGGTCGCCGTAGACCGTGCGCATCTGGCCGGGCCAGCTGTCGGTGATGACCAGGTTGCCGCTGGTCGGGCCTTCCAGCACCTTGCCTTCCGCGTCGACGATCTGCAGCTTTACCCCCGGCAGGGGCTTAGACGCCGACCCCGGCTTCAGCGGCGTTGCGCCGGGAAGCGGCGAGACCAGGCAGGCGCCGGTCTCGGTCTGCCACCAGGTGTCGACGATCGGGCATCGGCCTTCGCCCACGACACGGTGGTACCAGAGCCAGGCCTCGGGATTGATCGGCTCGCCCACCGAGCCCAGCAGGCGCAGGGACTTGCGGGAGGTCTTCTGAACCGGCGCATCGCCGTCGCGCATCAGGGCGCGCAGGGCGGTCGGGGCGGTGTAGAAAATCTCAACCTGGTGCTTGTCGATAACCTCCCAGAACCGGCTGGTGGTCGGATGGTTGGGCACGCCCTCGAAGATCAGGGTCGTGGCGCCGTTGGCCAGGGGGCCATAGACGATATAGCTGTGGCCGGTGACCCAGCCGACATCGGCCGTGCACCAGAAGATCTCGCCGGGCCGGTAGTCGAACACCAGTTCGTGGGTCCAGGAGGCCCAGGTCAGGTAGCCGCCGGTAGTGTGCAGCACTCCCTTGGGTTTGCCGGTCGAGCCGGAGGTATAGAGGATGAACAGCGGGTCCTCGGCGCTCATCGGCTCGGGCAGGCAGTCGGCCGAGGCGGCAGCGCGGGCCGAGGTGTAGTCCAGGTCCCGGCCCGCGTGCATCAGCACCTTGGCGCCTGTGCGTTTGACGACGATCACACTCGTCACATCCGGGCATTGTGTAAGCGCAATATCGACGTTCTGTTTCAGGGGCACGACCTTGCCGCCGCGCAGGCCCTCGTCGGCGGTGATCACGACCGTCGAGCCGCAGTCGTGAATCCGGCCGGCGATGCTGTCGGGCGAAAAGCCGCCGAAGATCACGCTATGGACTGCGCCGATCCGCGCGCAGGCCAGCATGGCGTAGGCCGCTTCGGGGATCATCGGCATGTAGATGGTGACGCGGTCGCCCTTTTTGACGCCCTGGCTTTTCAGCACATTGGCCATGCGGCAGGTCTCGGCGTGGGCCTCGCCATAGGTGATCTTGCGGCTCTCGGAAGGATCATCGCCCTCCCAGATGATGGCCACGTCATTGGCCCGGTGTGGCAGATGGCGATCCAGGCAATTGGCGCTGGCGTTGAGGATTCCGTCGGCAAACCAGCGGATGTGCAGGTCCTTTGCGTCGAATGAGACGTCCTTGATCACGCTGAAGGGTTTGATCCAGTCGAGCCGCGAGGCGACCTTTGACCAGAAGGCGTCCGGGTCGTTCTCGACCGCCTTGACCGCCGCCTCATAGCCCGCCGCGTCCATATGCGCGCGCTGCGCCCACTCAGGCGGAACCGGAAACACCAGATCCTCGCTCACGGCCTTACTCCCTGTCTTTTCGTCGTTCTGACCCTAGGCGATGGCGGGGCAAGGTCACAATCGGGCTCGTATCCCAAAGCGTAGAAAAAAATCCCCCTAGCAGCGCAAGAGAGCGCTTGCGCCCTGCTTAAAATTGCAGCAATGTTGCAAACGTGAAACCTGAGAGACGGTAACACTCCTCCAACTTTCAGCCCCGCGCCCGTCCTACCGGCGCGGGGTTTTTTCTTGGGCGGGGGCCGGCGCTTACAGCCGCGCCAGCACCGCATCGCCCATGGCGGTGGTCGTCAGCGATCCGCCGATATCCGGCGTACGGGCGCCCGCCTCCAGGGCCGCGACGACGGCGGTGAACAGGCGGTCCGCGGCGGCGTTGTTGTTGAGCGACCAGCGCAGGGCCATCTCGAAGGACAGAATGGCGGCCAGCGGATTGGCGATGCCCTTGCCGGCGATGTCGGGCGCCGAGCCGTGGATCGGTTCGAACAGGCCAGGCTTGCCGGGCGTGCTGAGCGAGGCGGACGGCAACAGGCCCAGCGAGCCGGTTAGCTGCGAGGCCTCGTCCGACAGGATGTCGCCGAACAGGTTGTCGGTCAAAAGCACGTCGAACTGGGTCGGCCGGCGAACCAGCTGCATGGCGGTATTGTCCGCCAGCTGATGCTCCAGCTCAACATCGGCGTAGTCGCGCTTGTGCAGGGCGGTGACCACCTCGCGCCACAGCTGGCCGCTTTCCATGACATTGGACTTTTCAGCCGAGGTCACCTTGTTGCGCCGTCCGCGCGCCAGCTCGAAGGCGACGCGGGAAACCCGCTCGATCTCGCTGGTGGTATAGACCTGGGTGTCGATCCCCCGGCGCTGGCCGTCGGGCAGGGTTTCGATCAGCTTGGGCTCGCCGAAATAGACCCCGCCGGTCAGTTCGCGAACGATCATGATATCCAGGCCCGCGACGATCTCCCGCTTCAGGCTGGAGGCGTCGGCCAGGGCCTCGAAGCACAGGGCCGGGCGCAGGTTGGCGAAGACGTCCATTTCCTTGCGCAGGCGGAGCAACGCCGCTTCCGGCCGTTTGGCGCGGGGAACGTCGGCCCACTTTGGTCCGCCCACGGCGCCCATCAGCACCGCATCGACCTTCAGCGCCAGGCCGGCGGCCTCGTCGGTGATGGGATCGCCATAGCGGTCGTAGGAGCAGCCGCCGAAATCGCGTTCCTCGATGACCAGATCCGGGGTCAGGGCCTGGGCGACACGGCGCACCTCGGCGGTCACTTCCGGGCCGATGCCGTCGCCCGGCAAGAGCAGCATTGTCGCCATGATCAGATCTCCTTTGAAGCGCTGATCTCGTAGGCGAAGAGACGGCGTTCGGAAACTCCAAATTCCGGCCAGGCCGCCCGCCAGACGGCCATGTGGTTGGCCTTGACATGGGCGTCGATCGCCGCCTGGTCGCGCCAGACCTCGAACACACGGATCAGGCCGGGAACCTGCACGTCCTCGGCGTAGCTGTAGTCCAGGCAGCCATCCTCGGCGCGGCTGGCCAGCAGCATGGCGTGCATGTGGGGCCGGAACTCGGCCAGCCGCACGGCGGGGACAGCGAAGGTCCCGGCGATGACGATGCTCACGCCCGCGCTTCCAGCCATGGCGTCGACAGGGACCGCCTGTGTTCATAACGGCCGATGTCGCCGTCGTGCTGCAGGGTCTCGCCGATGGCGTCCAGGCCCTTGAGCAGCTTTTCCTTGCGGCCCGGATCGATGTCGAAATGCACGATCTCGCCCGACGGGGTGATCACCGCCTGGTCGGCCAGGTTGATGGAAAAGACGTGATTGCCGCCCTTGGCCTCGGACATCAGTTGCCGGACCACCGCTTCGGGCAGGGTGACCGGCAGCAGGCCGTTCTCGAAACAGTTGTTGTAGAAGATGTCGGCGAAACTGGGCGCGATCACGCAGCGCAGGCCAAAATCCAGCAGCGCCCAGGGCGCGTGTTCGCGGCTCGAGCCGCAGCCGAAATTGTCGCCGGCGATCAGCACGCTGGCGCCGGCGTAGGCCTGTTGATTGAGCACAAAACCAGGTTTGGGCGAGCCCGCCTCGTCAAAGCGCAGGTCATAGAACAGGCCCTTGGCCAGACCCTCGCGTTCCACCGTCTTCAGAAACTGCTTGGGGATGATCTGGTCGGTGTCGACATTGGCCATGTCGAGCGGAGCGGCCTTGCCGTCGAGGGTGGTGAACGGGGTCATGGCCTCCTCATTCACGCCTTGCCCGATCAGGTCAAGCGGGCGCCCGCAAACCGTCGAGAAGTTCGGGCCGGCGTTCCAGGTAACGAAGGGCCTGTCTGAACAGCTTGCCGCCTTCGGGCTTGAGCCAGCGCGTGGGGTCTTCGTCCTTGCCGCGCAGGGCGACAAACAACGCCAGGGCGAAAATCCAGGTGCGTTCGGAGAAATAGCCGCTTCTGGAGGCGCGCCAGCCCCGGCTGTCCTGCTGGAATTCAAAGGCGGAGTTCGCCCCGAAGATGCCGAAGCCGGCGTAAGTGACGGTCAGCTCGGTGAGCAGTTCGTGGGCCTCTTCCCCGCCGGGCGGCGGCTCCTTGATCGTCACCAGCAGGTAGTGAGCCAATTCGTGCGCCAGGACCGCGATCAGCTTTGGCGGCCGGTTGACCAGCCCCGCTTCGTAGGAAATGGACACCTGACCCTTGCTGACCTGAAACAGCCCCTGAGCATTGTTGGTCCGGTAGGCCAGGCCCAGGGATTCGCTCAGCTGACGATGGCGGTCGTCGGCGGCGATCGCGATCAGCTCGCAAGGCCAGTGCGGGATGCCCATCAGGGTCTTGATGCGGCCGAATACATAAAGGGCCCGCTCGTGGCTCTTGGCCTCGGTCGGCGGAAAGTGCTCGCTGCTGGGCGTCGCCAGGGTGATGGCTGAAAGGTTTTGGGCGCCGCCGGACTGGCTCATCAGCCAGGTCCAGGCTTCAAGCACCCACGCCTCCAGATCGGGATCGAGAAACGTCTTTTCGCCGAACAGACCTTTTAGCATCCGAGTCCCGTGTTCAGGGTTTCACAAGGTCCTGGGTGATGATCCAGTGGTCCGTCTGGCGCTGGGAAGCGCCCTTTTCATCGAGCGACGTCACAGTCTTGGTGCAATCGCTGCGGGTCGCAAGCCCCGAGCGAAGGTCCATTTCGTAGGCGCAGTCGGTCGCCTGTTCGATCTTCAGGCTGGCCAGCTGGGCCTCGGTGAATTTCGGGAAGTCGGTCACCTGCGCCTGCATGGACTGCACCGTGGCGCGCGCCAGGGCGTTGGCGGAGGATGGATCGATGCCGGAATGATAGGCCACCATCGCCTTGCTGGCGGCGGTGTCGACGGACTTCAGCTGCACCGATTCCGTCGTCTTCAGCTGGGCGCCGCCCTCCACGATCTGGGTGTTCTGGGCGGTGACCGCCGGACCCAGGTCCAGCTCGACGTCCTGGACGATGGACGGGAACACCCACTCCGGCAACAGGGCGTTGGTGGCCTGTTCGGGCGTCATGGCCAGATAAAGATTGCGCGTCGCGGTCATGGTCGGATCATCGCGCTTTAGCCCCATGGTGTCGGCCAGCGAGTCGACGACACGGCCGACCTGGGTGCACCAGTCGATGATCTCGGTGGGCGACAGATCATTCGCCGCCTGGAACTGGACGCCGGAAAGCACCGCCATGCCCTGCTGCAGCCGGGCCCGCGCCTCGGGCGTTCCGCCGGGCGGAAGGTCGGCGCTGACGAAGGCAATGCGCACCAGATAGCCCTTGTCGTTCGGATCGATCGTCAGCCTGTAGTGGACCGTGGCGGTCACGCTGCCCACGGCGTTCGAGCCGGGCGCCGTCTTGCTGAGCGTATGTTCGACCGAATAGTTGATGACGCTGTTCTTCGGCAGGACGATGGCGCTGCTGAAGTCCTTGGCGATGGCGCCGCCGCTGGGCGCCAGAACCGCGCCCGCCAGAAACAAACCGCACACTCCACGCATCGAGGCTCTCCGTCCGGCGACGTTAGTCGACGGCTCCCGGGTCCACAATATGGCGCCCAGACGTTTAGGCCGCGGACCGTCCGGGACACGCAGCAGAGGCCGACTTGAACCGCCGGGCTGCTATTTCAGGGCGCGAACATCCACGATATGTCCGGCCACCGCCGCCGCGGCGGCCATGGCCGGGCTCATCAGGTGGGTGCGGCCGCCGCGGCCCTGACGGCCTTCAAAGTTGCGGTTCGAGGTGGAGGCGCAGCGTTGGCCGGGCGCCAGTTTGTCCGGGTTCATGGCCAGGCACATGGAGCAGCCCGGCTCGCGCCATTCAAATCCGGCTTCAGTGAAGATGGCGTCCAGACCTTCGGCCTCGGCCTGCTCTTTCACGAGACCCGAGCCTGGCACGACCATGGCCCGCACGTGCTCTGCAACCTTGCGGCCTTGCGCCACAGCGGCGGCGGCGCGCAGATCCTCGATGCGGCTGTTGGTGCATGAGCCGATGAAGACGACATCGATCTTCGCCTCGTCGATCCGCTGGCCGGAGGTCAGGCCCATATAGTCCAGGGCCCGCTGCACCTGAGCGCGGCGGGTCTCATCGGCGATCGCGGCCGTATCCGGCACGGCGCCGGTCACCGCCACCACGTCCTCGGGCGAGGTGCCCCAGGTGACGAGCGGCGCAATGTCGGCGGCTTTCAGCCGGATCTCGCGATCGAACTTTGCGTCCGGGTCGCTGAAGAAGGTCCTCCAGTAGGACAGCGCCATTTCCCAGGCGCCGCCCTTGGGCGAGGCGGGACGGCCTTGCAGATAGGTCCAGGTCTTCTCGTCGGGCGCCACCAGCCCGGCCTTGGCGCCGGCCTCGATGGTCAGATTGCACAGCGTCATGCGTCCTTCCATGGACAGGCCGCGGATCGCTGAGCCAGCATATTCGATCACGTAGCCGGTGCCGCCGGCGGTGCCGATCTCGCCGATGATGGCCAGCGCGATGTCCTTGGCGCCGACGCCGGGGGTCAGGTCGCCATCGACCTCGACACGCATGTTCTTGGCCTTGCGCTGGCGCAGAGTTTGCGTGGCCAGCACGTGCTCGACTTCCGAGGTGCCGATGCCGTGGGCGAGCGCGCCGAACGCGCCGTGGGTCGAGGTATGGGAATCGCCGCAGACGATAGTCATGCCCGGCTGGGTGCGGCCCTGCTCGGGGCCGACCACATGGACGATGCCGTTGCGGATGTCGCCCATCGGGAAGAACTCGATGTTGTTGGCGGCGACGTTGCGGCTGAGGGTTTCAAGCTGCAGGCGCGCTTCAGGATCGGCGACGGCGTGGACGCCGCGGGCCTGGCCTTCGGTCGGCACATTGTGGTCGGCCACCGCCAGGGTGCGGTCAGGACGGCGCACGGTGCGGCCGTGGGCGCGCAGGCCGGCGAAGGCCTGGGGGCTGGTCACCTCATGGATCAGGTGCAGGTCGATGTAGAGGATGCTCTCGCCGTTCGGGTCGTTGGCGACCAGGTGCGCATCCCAGATCTTGTCATAAAGGGTCTTGCCGGACATGGGCGGGATGTAGTGCTGTGACCCCGGTAAAGTCCAGAGCCTGCGCTCTCGCAGGCGCGCAGCGCCGTTAGCGCAACGAAAATGGAGAGCTTGAAATGGTCCGCGAAGGCGGCTGTCAGTGCGGCAAGGTTCGCTTCCGCGCGGAAGGCGAGCCAATGAATGTGTGGCTGTGCCATTGCCGGCAATGCCAGCAGACTTTTTCAGCGCCATTCAACGCGCGTGCGTTTTTTCCAGGTCCGCAGGTCGAGGTCAGCGGTCAGACGGTGCGCTTTTCCACCTCCGAGCGGCTGGAGCGGGCATCCTGCGCGGCGTGTGGAACCCGCGTGTGGACCCAGCGCAAGGACGGCTATGGCTTTGGCCTGCCGCTGGCGGCGTTTGACGATCCCGCAGCCTTTGCGCCCACCGCCCACATCTTCACCGAAGAGATGGCGCCCTGGCTGAAACTGAACGATGGTTTGCCCCAGCACGCACAAAGGCCCGTAACGCCATGACCAGTCTTCCAACCTTTCCCGTCGAGGGCGGCTGCGCCTGCGGGGCGGTGCGCTATCGGCTGAAAGCCCCGCCGCCTTTCGTCTACACCTGCCACTGCAGCGACTGCCAGAAGCTGACCACCTCGGCCTTCACCCTGTCGGCGCCGGTGCTGCGAGCCGAGGTGGAAATCCTGCAGGGCGAGCTGAAGGTGTGGACCCGCACCACCACCCAGTCGGGTCGGCCGACCGACCAGCATGTCTGCGCCAGGTGCGGCGTGCGGATCTATTCAGAACCGCCCCAGGCGCCCGACCGGGTAACGTTGCGGCTCGGCACCCTGGACGATACGAGCTGGCTGCGCCCCGCCGCGGCCATCTGGATGAAAAGCGCCCAGCCCTGGTTCATTCCCACGCCAGATATGCTGACTTTCGACGAGCAGCCGGACAGCTTTGGTCCGGTCGCGGCGCGCTACCAGGAAATTCTCAACAAGCCTTGAGGGTGGAAAGCGTCACCTGAGTGTGAAAGGCTCGGGACCGATGGAGCATGGGAACCATTCCAGGGCGGACGCGGTTGATCGCGCGATGTCCCCAGGCGGCGAGTCCGGCGATCGCGTGATGGCCGGCCCCGGCCTGGTCGGAGGGCCGACGGCCTGTGACTGGGCGGCGCGCTTTGGGATGGTGCGGGCCCGGTCGATTAATCTTGCCGCCCGGATTTCAGCGGAGGACCAGCAGGTCCAGTCCATGCCGGACGCCAGCCCGACCAAGTGGCATCTGGCCCACACGACCTGGTTCTTCGAGACCTTCATCCTGAAGACTGACCCGGCCTACGCGGTGTTCGATCCCGACTTCGAATATCTGTTCAATTCCTATTACGAGGCGGTCGGCCCGCGACACCCGCGCGACGAGCGGGGGCTGATCACCCGGCCGGACGCCGCCGAAGTGCTGGCCTATCGCGCCCATGTGGACGCGGCCATGATCCGCCTCATCGAGACGGGCGATCCCGCCCTATGGCTGCCGCTGATCGCGTTGGGCCTGAACCACGAGGAACAGCACCAGGAGCTGATCCTGATGGACATCAAGCACGCCTTTTCGCTGAACCCGCTCGAGCCGGCCTATCAGGGCGCGGCGCCGGCCGGTGTCGCCCCGTTCCTGGCCTGGCGGGACTTCGAAGGCGGCCTGGTCGAGATCGGTCATGCCGGAACCGCCTTCGCCTTCGACAACGAAGGCCCGCGCCACAAGGTCTGGGTAGAGCCCTTCCGCATCGCCAGCCGGCTGGTCACCAATGGCGAATGGATCGAGTTCATCGCTGACGGCGGCTACCGCCAGCCGCGCCTGTGGCTATCCGACGGCTGGGCCGCCGTGCAGCGCGAGGGTTGGACCGCGCCGCTCTATTGGCGAGACGATGACGGGGCCTGGAGCGAATTCACCCTGGCCGGGCGCACGGCGGTCGATCCGGCCGCGCTGGTGCGGCACGTCAGCCACTTCGAGGCCGACGCCTTCGCCCGCTGGTCGGGACGGCGCCTGCCGGCCGAGGCCGAGTGGGAGATCGCCGCCGTCGCCGGCGCGCTCGACCAGGCATTCGATCAGGCCTGGCAGTGGACCGCCAGCCCCTACGTCGCCTATCCGCGCTTTCGGCCCGCAGGCGACGCGACCGGCGAGTACAACGGCAAGTTCATGTCCGGGCAGATGGTGTTGCGGGGAGGGTCTTGCGGAACGCCTGACGGACACTCACGTTCGACCTATCGCAACTTCTTTCCGCCCGCCGCCCGGTGGGCCTTTTCGGGCGTAAGGCTGGCCGACGATGTTTGATGTTTCGCTCGAGCCGCGTTCGGTGCGGCCCGGCCCTCGCGGGCCGGCGGCCTTCCTTGATCATCACCCCGGCCAGGACAGTTTCCGCGACGCCCTGATCGCTGGCCTTGCGCAGGCGCACAAGGCCATACCCTGCCGGTTTCTTTACGATGCGCGCGGCTCGGCCCTGTTCGACCGCATCTGCGAGCTGCCGGAATATTATCCGACCCGCACCGAGATCGGGATCCTGAAAGACAACGCCGCCGAGATCGCCGCCGCCATCGGCCCAGACGCGCAACTGGTCGAGCTCGGCTCTGGCTCGAGCCGCAAGGTGCGCATCCTGCTGGACGCGCTTGAGACCCCATCAGCCTACGTTCCCATCGACATCTCGCGCGAGCATCTTCTGGCGGCGGCGGGCGCCATCGCGGCCGACTATCCCGAGGTCCGCGTCGAGGCGGTTTGCGCCGACTACGACCAGAACTTTGATTTGCCCGCCCAGCGTGGCGAGGGTCGGCGCGCCGGGTTCTATCCGGGTTCGACCATCGGCAATCTGGAGCCAGATGAGGCGCAGCGTTTCCTGGCCCGCTGGGCGCGGCGGCTGGGACCAGGCGCAGTGATGCTGATCGGGGTTGATCTGAAGAAGTCAGCCGCCATCCTCGAGCCGGCCTATGACGACGCGCAAGGCGTGACCGCGGCCTTCAGCAAAAACCTGCTGGTGCGGGCCAACCGCGAGCTGGGGGCTGATTTTGACACCGCGGCCTTCCGACATGTCGCCCGCTACGATGCGGTCAGCGGCCAGATCGGCATTCACCTGGTCAGCCTGGCCTGCCAGACGGTGCGCCTCGCCGGCCGGGCTTTCCACCTGACCCAGGGCGAGCGGGTGCATGTGGAGAATTCATACAAATACGCGATCGGCGAATTTGCGGATCTGGCGCGCGGCGCAGGCTACCGGCCGGCGCACGTCTGGACTGACGAGGCCGGTCTGTTCAGCGTCCACCTGCTCGTGGTGCTGTAGGGGCTATTCCTCGCCGCCCGCGAGAACCCGGACGAGGCCCAGGATCTTGCGGCGCGCCTTGACCGGAACCTTGGGCCAGGTCTGGACCAGCTCCAGGCCCTCGGGGGCCGCCAGGAATTCCGAAAACGCGTCCCGCTCGCCCTTGGCGGCCGGGGATTCGTTTCCGGCGCTGACGCCTCGGAAGAAGTGGGCGATGTCGGTCTCCAGCGCCTGGGCGATCTGGAACAGCTTGGAGGCGCTGATCCGGTTATGGCCGCGCTCGTACTTCTGGACTTGCTGGAAGGTCAGGCCCAGCTGGTCGGCCAGCTTTTCCTGAGACACGCCGAGCATCCGGCGGCGCAGGCGAACCTGGGCGCCGACATGCTGGTCGATCGGGTGGGGTTGGCCCGTTGCAGCCTTGGGCGCAACGACCTTCGGGGAGGGTCGGGAGAGTGATTTTGCCACGTTCGCACTCGTTTCAGTAAGCGATAGAGCCAAGCCTAGAACTCAGCTGCTGGCGTTACAACGGGCCGGTTTATCGATTAAGAATACAAACCAACTGTAATCGAAAACTTTTTTCGATTATTGCCGCGGCATTAAAGCGCAGCATTGCGAATTGTTGCAATTACGGCAACATACGCGGCGCCAACACGCGGGCGTCGCGCGTTCTCATTCGCTCATCCATAAGGTTCTGAATGGCCGATTTCGCGGCCGGGTCGTTAAGCAGCGAGCCGGCTGCCACCAGGCCGCGCGCGCTGGCCGCACTGACTCCCAGCATCCGCTCCAGGGTCTCGAAGGTGGACGGCGCGCGGGGCAGCATCTCCAGCCGCACGGCGCCGGTTATGCCGCTTAACGCCTTGGCCTTGTCGATCGCCTCGGTCAGGCCGCCCAGCTGATCAACAAGGCCCAGTTGCCTGGCCTGGACGCCGGTCCACACCCGCCCGCCGGCGATTTCGCGCACCCGGTCCTCGGGGATTTTCCGGCCTTTGGCGACATGGGCGATGAACGCGGCGTAGACCCGGTCGATCTGGGCCGCATAGGCGGTGCGCTGGGTCTCGCTCATCGGGGCGCCCAGCGAGGACATGCCCGCATAGTCGCCGCCGACGGTCAGCTGATCGAGGTCAACGCCAAAGCGGGCCGCCGCCTTGCCCCCCGAAATCTTGCCGCCATAGACGCCGATCGAGCCGGTCAGGGTGTCTGGCTGGGCGACGATGTAATCGGCTTCCGATGAGATCCAGTAGCCGCCGGACGCGGCATAGGCGCCCATGGAAACCACCACCGGCTTCTTCGCGGCATGGGCGGCGCGCACGGCCGCGGCGATCTGTTCGGAGGCGGTGTCGGACCCGCCGGGTGAGGAGACCCGCAGCACGATCGCCTTGACCGCTGAATCGTGGATCGCGTCGCGGATCGCGCCGGCGATGATGTCCGAGCCGACGGCAGGGCCGTTGAGCAAGGAGGCGCCGCCGCCGCCGGTGCTGATCTCGCCCTCGACATTGATCACCGCGATGGTCCCGGACGGACGCAGCAGGCCGCGCCGGGGCGGGTGATAGTCCGCGATGTCCAGCGCCTGGGCGCCGTCGCCGGCCGCCTTCAGCGCCGCATCCTGCAGGTCTTCGACCTGGCCGGTCTTGTCGATCAGCCCCGCCTTCAGGGCGCCGGCCGCATCGTAGGGTCCGCCGGTGATCGCCGCGCGCACGGCCTCGGGACTCGAGCGACGGTCGGCGGCCACAGAGGCGATGGTCGAGTCGAATACCGAATTCATCCATGACAGCTGGGCCTCGCGATGGGCGGGCGTGTAGTCGGCGTGGAGATATGGGTTGACGGCGGTTTTGTACTGGCCTCGCTGCTCGAACTGGGCGGTGACGCCGAACTGCTCAAAGGCGCGGGCGAAGAAGATCTCTTCGGTGGAGATGCCGGTGGCCTCGAACGGCGCGCCCGGCTGCATCCACAGCTCGCTGCCCGATGCGCCCAGCATGTAGGTCGAGGTGACGATGCCCGAGGCGTAGAGCCCCTGGCTGTGCACATAGATCATCTTGCCGGCGGCCCTGAAACGGCGAAAGGCTTGGGCCAGCTCGTCGGCGGCGGCCGGGTCCATGCCGCCTTCCGGCAGGCGGACGACCAGGGACCTGACCTTGGGGTCCTGCTCGGCCTGGCGCAGCGTCAGGACCAGGGACGTCACCGACAGCGGCGAGCCGCCGGTTATGGCCGATAGGGGCTTTGGGGTATTCTGGTCGCTCAGCTCGCCGCGCAGGTCTGCGTAAAGCACGGTGCGCGCCGGCGTCGGCGCAGGCGCCGCGGCGGCCGAGGCGTAGAGGAACAGTCCCACGGGGACCGCGACGAAGAACAGCACCAGACCGGCGAACACGCCGGCGAAGGTGACCAGGAACTGCTTCATGACCGCTCCGCGCTCACCGGGCCAGGGACATGCACAGCCTTAACCCAAGGCCGCCCCGTGGCAATGCGCCGGGGCCTGTTCTTTCAGAGCCTAAGCGGGAATTTCCTGGTCGGAGTGGCAGGATTTGAACCTGCGACCCCTGCGTCCCGAACGCAGTGCTCTACCAGGCTGAGCCACACTCCGCTTCACCAGGAAGCGGGCCTTATAGAGAGGGAGCGGGGCGCCCGCAAGCTGTGCCGACTAATGGTTCACCACCGTTGCAAACGGAAGGGGCATGAGCTATCCCGGCCGCCTTCCCGGCCCGGCTGCCTATGGCCCGCGCGCCGATGGGGGATGGTGTAATGGTAACACTGCGGTTTTTGGTACCGTCATTCTAGGTTCGAGTCCTAGTCCCCCAGCCAGCGGCCGCGATCAACCCGCCGACATCGCGCCATCTTTGCATTCGTCCTATTAGCTTCATAGAACCGCGCTAGTGCGGCGGGCGCCGGGCTGACCGGAAAGACGCTTTGAGGGATGCACCGATGAATAGCCTGGTTCGCAATGGCGCTGTCGGCCTGCTGGCTCTGCTCGCCACGGGGGCTGCGGATGCGGCTTCTGCGCCGGCAGCGAGCGGTCCGGCCACATCCACCCCGATCAAGCATGTGGTGGTGATCTTTCAGGAGAACATCTCCTTCGACCACTATTTCGCGACCTATCCCCGCTCGGCCAACCCGGCGGGCGAGCCGCGTTTTGTGGCCGCGCCCGGCACGCCCACCGTCAACGGCCTGAACGAGGCGCTGCTGACCCGCAATCCAAACAAGGTCCAGCCCTTCCGCCTTGGCCGCGCCCAGGCGCCGACCTGCGACATGGACCACGAATACCGCGACGAACAACGCGCCTTCGACGGCGGTCTGATGGACAAGTTCGTCGAATACACCTCGAACGAAGGGCGCAATTGCACGCCGGGCGGGGTGATGGCCTATTTCGACGGCAACACCGCCACCGCCATGTGGAACTACGCCCAGCACTTTGCGATGAGCGACAATTCGTTCGATACGGTGTTCGGCCCGTCAACCCCCGGGGCAATCGACCTGATCAGCGGTCAGACCCATGGCGCGATGCCCGCCGACTATACGCTGCGGGGCGAGGTCATCACCGCCCAGGGAACGGTGATCGGCGATCCGGATCCCCAGTTCGACGACTGCTCCGACCCCCGCGCCGGGCTGATCGCCATGCGGGGCCAGACGGTGGGCGATCTGCTGGATGCCAAGAGCCTCACCTGGGGCTGGTTCGAGGGCGGCTTCAAGCCGACCGAAACGAAAGACGGCAAGGCGGTCTGCGGCGCGAAATCGACCAACATCACCGGCGCTTCGCTGACCGACTACAGCCCGCATCACCAGCCTTTCCAGTATTATCAGCAGACCGCCAACCCGCATCACCTGCCGCCGTCTTCGGTGGCGATGATCGGCCGCAAGGACCAGGCCAACCACCAGTACGACCTGTCTGACTTCTACGCGGCCATGGCGGCGGGCCACATGCCGGCGGTCAGTTTCATCAAGGCCAAGAAGGTCGGCGACGGCCACGCCGGCCAGACCTATTCCAACCCGATCGACGAGCAGACCTTCCTGGTCGGGATCATCAACGCCATCCAGCGCTCGCCAGACTGGAAATCGACGGCGATCATCATCGCCTATGACGATTCCGACGGCTGGTATGACCACGTCATGCCGCCCGTGCTGATCGGCTCGTCCATTCCGGGCGTGGACGCGCTGAACGGCGATGGCAAATGCGGGCCGACGCCGGCGGCCGGCGCCTACCAGGGCCGCTGCGGCTATGGCGCGCGCCTGCCCCTGATGGTGGTCTCGCCCTTCGCGAGGGTGAACTTCGTCGATCACGCCCTGACCGACCAGACCTCGGTGCTGCGCTTTATCGAGGACAACTGGAGCCTGGGGCGCATCGGCGATCAGTCGTACGACTCCCTGGCCGGCACGCTGGAGGGCATGTTCGACTTTACCCGCCCGCATGCAGGCCCGCTGATCCTCGATCCGGCCACCGGCAATCGACCGGCGGCTGCGCCGAAAAAGTCTTCAGCGCGCAAGGCCCCCTAGGCAGGGCGGGGTTCTGGACGGCATAAGGGCCCCATGTCCGACGAGCTGCCGCCCAACGCCAATCCGCTGCGTCCCCTGACCCCCGCCGCCCGCCGGGCGCTGGAGGAAGCGGCCGCGCGCAAGGCGGCCGAGGCCCTGCCCGAAGAGCTGGGTGGTCCTAAGGGTCCGGAGCCTACTCGCTACGGCGACTGGGAGCGCAAGGGCGTTGCGGTGGACTTCTGAAGCCGCAAACCCTGAGCCCGCCTCGAATTCGTTAATTTTCCCGCGTCAGGCGCAAGCGGTTGCGCGCCGCATGATCTCCGCGTTTACAAACCCTTAAGGTTTGGAGATCGCCATGCTCGCTCTGTTGTTCGCCGCCGCCCTCGCGGGTCAACCGCCGGCCCCCAAGGTCGACCCCTACGCCGGGGCGCCCGTCTATGACACCGCCCCCGCCTACGCCAAGGACGGCTACGACGCCAAGGGCGGCGGCTACGTAAAGGGCGGCGAAAGCTATAGCCGCGAGACGACCGTCGAGGATTATTCGGACGGCAAGAAGCCGTCCGCCGACGCCGACGCCAAACAGCAATACTGGGATCCGGACCTGGATCCGAAACAGCCCGACTATGCGCCGCCGCCGCCCTATGCGGACAAGGACGGCGACTACGGCGACAAGGATCGCGCCTATGGCGCCAGGTCCTCGTCCGACAAGGATGACGCCTACAGCCGCGCCTCTGCGGGCGAGCCGGCCTACGCTGACAGCAAGTCGGCCCAGCCGCCCTACCCGGCCACGGAATACTATTACGGCCGCGGTCAGCTTGGCCCCACGCTGGACTGCCAGAAGGCCGCCCCGGCCGCCGAGCCGGGCCGCGGTTGCGTGCGCGACTACAGCCCGCCGCCGCAAAGGATCGCGCCGCCCCCGCCGCCGGCCTGTGAAAAGCGCTGCGAACGCGCTGCGCC
>CAZJBC010000013.1:0-19268 GCA_964543805.1 uncultured Brevundimonas sp. | reverse complement strand
CCCTCCACACACAGTCCGTCACGGGAAATCAAAGATGCTGCCTGACTCGGCCCTTCGCGAGATGAAGGTCATGTTCGCCACGCCGTGTTACATCTCGGCGGTCAGCATGAACTATGTGACCAGCCTGTTCAGCCTGACGCTGGATTCAAACCATCTGGGTC
The DNA here is from genome assembly GCA_964543805.1 of uncultured Brevundimonas sp. Lineage (GTDB taxonomy): Bacteria > Pseudomonadota > Alphaproteobacteria > Caulobacterales > Caulobacteraceae > UBA5005. Next base: position 19,107 of record CAZJBC010000013.1, on the reverse strand, counting down.
TGAAGTGCATCCTGCATATGCACTCCGAAAGCCTGATCACCCGCGGCCGCAACAAGATGGTCATTGAGTTCCTTGAGCGCAGCGACTTCACCCACCTGTTCTGGCTGGACTCCGACATCGGCTTTAACTCTCAGTCGGTGTTCCGCATCCTGCTGGCCGACCGTGACGTCGCCGCCGGCGTCTATCCGATGAAGAAGATGAACTGGCCCGCCGGTGGCCTGCCCCAGGCCATGACTCGCGAGCAGTTCGAGATTCAGTACACCGACTATCCCTTCAACCCGATCGCCCATGGCAAGGAGCCGGTCGGCAAATATGTCGATGCGGACGGGTTCGTCGAGGTCGCCGAAGCGCCCACTGGCTTCATGTGCATCAAGCGCCAGGTGATCCTGGACATGATGAAGCACTATCCGAACCTCAACTACACGCCCGACGGTCCTCCGGGGCACCCCAAGGCCCACCTGCACTATCTGTTGTTTGATTGCATGGTCGATCCTGATTCTGGCCGTTATCTTTCGGAAGACTATGCGTTCTGCCGCAGATGGCGGGACATGGGAGGCAAAATATGGGTCGACCTTCACTCGCAGCTCCTGCACCTGGGCCAGCACAATTACCGGGGCGACCTGGGCGCCAGCCTGCTCGCTCAAGGGCGCATGTAGCGATCGCCTGCCTGGCGGTCGTCGGCCTGCTGGGATCCAGCCAGACCATCGCCCAGGTTCTGCCCGGCCTGCCGCGACCGGGCCCGGTCGTCGTGCAGCCGCCCACGGCGGCGCAGCAGGCTTCAAGCGTGGGGCTGAATCAGTGCGCGCCCCTGCTCGACAAGATGGTGTCAGAGAAAGTCACCGGCCAGACCGACCACATATCCGGCTGGAGCCCGCAGAATCCGTCGCAGCATCTGTTCCAGTCGGTCTATGCCGTCACCCACGAAGGCAATCCGCCTGACGCCATCGCCGCCGTGATCGCCGCGCCGACCACCGCGGGGGTTTGTGACGGGGCCGCCGTGCAGGTCTTCCCGCTGGGGCAGGACTGCGCTTCGGTGCAAAAGGCGGTCGAGAACGGCGGGCGCCTGACCGGAATGCTGCTCAACAGCCGCATCATGGCCGACGCCAATGGCGCGCGACTGTTCCTGCTGCCGGGCTTCAACAACACCTGCATTATCGTGGCTGTCGACAGCTACCTCCAGGCGCCGCGCTAGGGCGCCCGCAGCCCGCTCGCCGCCGCAGGACCGCGGCGCCGAAAAGGTGATCACCGTCACAGACCGCAGGGGCGATTTGCGATCCCATAGCGGTGTTAGATTGCCGAAATCTGCTATAGGCGGCGCGATAGGGACGAGGAGACGTATATCCCGCCATGGCCATGAGCCCGCTCAGCTTGAGGGGACCGCGCAGTCTGCTTCGGCAGATTCGCGAAGCCATGGCCAGCAACGCGCCCGCTCAGACGCGCCTGGACATGGTGGTGCAGATCATCGCCCGCTCGATGGTGGCCGAGGTCTGCTCAATCTATCTGCGCCGGGCGGACGGCGACGCTGAACTGTTCGCCACCGAAGGCCTGTCGGCTTCGGCCGTTCACGTCACCACCCTGAAAAAGGGCGAGGGTCTGGTGGGCGAGGTGATGAAGCTGGGCCGGCCGGTCAATCTGTCCGACGCGCCGAGCCACCCGGCCTTCGCTTACCGCCCGGAAACGGGCGAAGATCCCTACCACGCCTTCCTGGGCGTGCCGCTGCTGCGCGGCGGCCGTGCGATCGGGGTGCTGGTCGTCCAGAATCGCACCGAACGCAGCTATACCGATGACGAGGTCGAGGACCTGCAGATCATCGCCATGGTCCTGGCCGAAATGGTCGCCGGGGAGGGGGTGGGCGAGACTGCGCTGAAGGGCGTCGACATCGCGCCCCACAAGCCCGAGCGCATCAAGGGCGTGCGCCTGGCCGAGGGCCTGGCCTATGGCGTGGTGGTGCTGCACGAGCGTCCCGTCGCCGCCAGCAAGCTGCTGTCCGACGACGCAGAGGCCGAGGAGGTGCGGCTCAGCGCGGCGATCAAGACCTTGCAGGAGCAGATCGATTCCATGATGGACGGTCAGCACGGCCTGGTCGGCGCCTCGTTTGACGTGCTGGAAACCTATCGCATGTTCGCCCACGATCGGGGCTGGAATCGCAGCCTGGTCGAGGCGGTGCGCGACGGCATGACCGCCGAGGCCGCGGTTGAGCGCACCCGCTCGGAACACCGCGCCCGCCTGGGCCAGGCTCGCGATCCCTATCTGCGCGAGCGCCTGCACGATCTTGAAGACCTGAACGACCGATTGCTGCGCCATCTGGCGGGCGACGGAACGGAAGAAAAAACCCTGCCGGACAACGCCATTCTGGTGGCGCGTAATCTGGGGCCCGCGGAGCTGCTGGAATACGACCGCACCAAGCTGCGTGGCATTCTGCTGGAAGAGGGTTCCAGCGCCAGTCACGCGGCGATCGTGGCCCGGGCGCTCGACATTCCCTGCATCGGCCGGCTGGAGCGGCTGCGCGACGCGGTCTCGGAAGGCGATCCGGTCATCGTTGATGCGGAAAACGCCGAAGCGTTTCTGCGGCCGCGTCCCGACGTCATCACCGCCATTAAGGCGCGGATGGAAGTGCGCCAGCAGCGCAAGGCGGAGTTCCAGAAGCTGCGCGACACGCCCGCGATCACCAAGGACGGGGTGCGCATCACCCTGTTGATGAACGCTGGCCTGGACCTTGATCTGCAGCTGCTGCCGGAAGCCGGCGCCGAAGGCATCGGCCTGTTTCGCACCGAATTTCAGTTCATGGTCGCCGAGGAGCTGCCGCGCTTCAACGCCCAGGCGGACCTTTACAAGCGCGTGCTGGATGCGGCCGACGGTCTGCCGGTAACCTTCCGCACCCTCGACCTGGGGGGCGACAAGATCCTGCCCTACATGGAGGCCGAACGGGAGGACAATCCGGCTCTGGGCTGGCGCGCCGTGCGCATGGGCCTGGACCGGCCGGCCCTGTTGCGGCTGCAACTGCGCGCCCTGATCGCCGCCGCCCGCGGCCGACACCTGCAGATCATGTTCCCGCTGATCAGCAACGTCGACGAATTCCGCGCCGCCCGCGGCTATGTGGATCAGGAGATCGCCTGGGCCGAGCGCCGCGGCCGACCCGCGCCGGTGCGGCTGGACGTCGGCGCCATGATCGAGGCGCCGGCCCTGCTGTTTCACCTGGACGCGTTGTTGCGCCTGGTGGACTTCGTGTCGGTCGGCACCAACGATCTGATGCAGTATCTGTTTGCCGCCGACCGGGGTAATCCGCGCACCTCGGACCGCTATGACCCGCTGTCGCCGCCGGCGCTGCGGGCTCTGAAACAGATCCAGACCGCCTGCCAGGCCAGCGGCACGCCGGTGTCGGTGTGCGGGGAAATGGCCGGCCGCACGCTGGAGGCCTTCGCCCTCCTGGCCCTGGGTTTCGAGCGTCTGTCCATGCCGCCGGCCGGTATCGGGCCAGTCAAACGCATGGTGCTCAGCTGCGACCGGGAGGCTGCGGCGCGGGGGGTTGCGGCACTTCTGGAACGCTCGGCCGGCTCCGTGCGAAACGAGGTCGAGACCCTGGCGCGCAAGCTCTATGTTATACTATAAGTCATTGAAAAATGGCAATTAAAGTGCGATCTTTCGATCCTGATTCGGCGGCGTGTCTTTCGCGCCAGACCCGCCGGCCGGATTGAGATGAAAGCCCTGCCGCATGGATAGCGATGCGCCCGACGATCGCGAACCGACCCCGCCGCCCGAGCCCGCTGGCCCGGTGACGGCCGAGAGCCTGGCCTTCGCGCCGGGCGTCAGTCTGGGCGCTGGCCTGAAGGCTGCGCGCGAGCACCTGGGCCTCACCCTTGACGACGTGATCGCCACGACCAAGGTGCGCGGCGCCTATCTGACCGCCATTGAGGCCATGGACCTGGATAAGCTGCCGTCGCGGCCGTTCACCGTCGGCTATGTCCGCGCCTATGCCGAGGCTTTGGGACTGGACCCGTCGCGCGCGGTGGCCCAGTTACGCCAGGACGCGCCGGAAGAGCGCCCCGATCTGCCCAATCCGATCGGCGTCGACAACGATTCCGACCCGCGACGCGGCCTGCTGATCGCCGCGGGCCTGGTCATTCTGGCGGCGATCTTCATCTGGAACATCGCCCAGCACGCCCTGAACGACCGCACCGGCCCTGCTCCTTCGGCGGTGGTCAAGTCAGCGCCGGACGCCCAGCCGGTGACCGGCTATGTGGAACTGGGCTCGTCCCTGCCGCCGCCGGTCGAGGCGACCCTGCCAAAACCCTACCTGACGCCGGGTCTGGAAAAGGCCGATCCGGCAGCCGCGGCGGAAGCCGAGGCGGCCGCCGCCGAAGCGCTGAAGGAAGCCCCGCAGGTCGCCCGCCAGTTCGTCGTGCGCGGCAAGATCTATGGCTCGCCGGCCGATCAGTCCCACCTCACCCTGCAGGCGCGGGGTAATGTGACCCTGGTCCTGCGGCGCGGACCGCAGGTGGTTGATATCGCCACGCTCAAGGATGGCGAGGCTTATCGGGCGCCCACCCCCGCGGCGGGGATCCTGCTCGACGCCTCCATGCCATCGTCTGTCGACTATTATGTGGATGGCGCCTGGCGCGGCGCGCTGAAGGATTCCACCACCCCGCTCGGGTCATTGGGCGGTTAGGCTTGGCGCCCGGCCTTGCAAAGCCCTATCTTGTGGGCTCATGAGCGATCTTAATCACCTTCGACCCTGGCGGGCCATCGAGCGGCGAAAGTGCCGCAAGATTCGCGTCGGCAATGTCGAAGTGGGCGGCGATGCGCCGATCACCGTTCAGTCCATGACCAATACGGTCACCGGCGATGCGGCCGCCACCATCGATCAGATCCGGCAGCTGGAGGAAGCCGGCGCCGACATTGTCCGCGTTTCCTGCCCGGACGAGGACGCAACGGCCGCCCTGCCGCGCATCGTCCAGGCCTCGAAGGTTCCCATCGTCGCCGACATCCACTTTCACTACAAACGCGGCATCGAAGCGGCCAAGGCGGGCGCGGCCTGTCTGCGCATCAATCCGGGCAACATCGGCTCGGCGGCTCGGGTGCGCGAGGTGATCCAGGCGGCGCGGGATCACGGCTGTTCCATGCGCATCGGGGTCAACGCTGGCTCGCTGGAACGCGACCTGCTCGAACAGTACGGCGAGCCCTGTCCCGAGGCGATGGTCGAAAGCGCCCTGCGCCACGCCCGCATCCTGCAGGACAACGACTTTCACGAGTTCAAGATCAGCGTGAAGGCTTCGGACCTGTTCCTGACCGTGGCCGCCTACCAGCAACTGGCCGGGCTCATTGACTGTCCGCTGCACCTGGGCGTGACCGAAGCTGGGCCAACACGGCCGGGCACCATCAAGTCGGCGATCGGCATGGGCAATCTGCTGTGGGCCGGCATCGGCGACACCATCCGCGTCAGCCTGGCGGCCGATCCGGTGGAAGAGATCAAGGCCGGCTTCGACATGCTCAAGGCGCTGGGTCTGCGCCACCGGGGCGTCAATATCATCGCCTGCCCGTCCTGTGCGCGGCAGGGCTTCAACGTCATCGAGACCGTGACGGAACTGGAGCAGCGCCTGGCCCACATCTCGACGCCCATGAGCCTGTCGATCATCGGCTGTGTGGTGAACGGTCCGGGCGAGGCTCTGTTGACAGATGTCGGTTTCACCGGCGGCGGCAAGGGAGCCGGCATGGTCTATTTGGCCGGCTCGCCGGACCACAAACAGGACAACGCCGGCATGATCGAACACATCGTCGAGCTGGTCGAAGCAAGGGCCGCGCAAATTGAAGCGGCCAGGCTTGCGGCGGAGTAGCTTTGCTGTTCTGTGCGCTTATGACGCGCCGCCGCAGCAAATGCGCCTTAGTTGTGGCCGAACTATACGGCAGACTCCCGTTACGAACGGCTGCTTGCCGAGAGGAATACGCATGTCGCGGATGAATTGGTCTCTGGGTCTGGCCGGCGCCCTGGCGCTGGCGCCGCTGGCTGTGGTCCATGCCCAGGTTGTTGCGCCGTCGGCGAATCCTGCCGCTATTCAAGCCCCGCCGCCGCCGCCCGATCCCAGCAAGGTTGCCGCCGTCAATGACGCTATGGCCAAGGCTGACGCCGCCGCGGCGCCCGTGCGCGGTCAGGGGCGAGGCGCCCGTGGCCAGGGCGGACCCGGGGGTTTCGGCGGGGGCGGCCGTCCGGGCGGCGGCGCCACTGGTCCTGGTGGTCAGGGGGCTGCGGCGCCGGCCCCGGCCGCAATCTCTTTCACCAACACGCCGGTCATTCCAGCGCCTCAGGCCGCCCCGGCGCCGGGAGGACCAGGAGGCCGTGGCGGCGGACGGTTAGGCGGCCAGGCCGGCCAACCGGCCGCGCCGGCCGCGCCCGCCGTTCCGGAAGGCATTATCGTCAAGACGCCGCCTCCGCCGCCGGTCGATCCGCTAGCCGGTCTAGGCGGCAAGGTCGGCGCCATTCTGGACGTCACCACCAAGCCGCACCTGCTGATCGTCGATGACGACCACGGGGTGTCCGACACACGGGACCTGTCGATCGGCGATGAGTACAAGGAAGGTTGGCGCCTGGTGGCGGTCGCCGGAACCTCCTTCACCATGCGCAAGGGCAAGGATACCCGCCAGATCGCCGTTACGATGGGCACGGCCTCGCGTCAGGTTCCGCAGGACGCCGGCGCAGCGCCCGGCGGCGGCCGGGGCGGTCCCGGAGGGCCCGGCGGTGGACGGGGCGGCGGCGGTTTCGGCTTTGGCAACGGAGCGCCAGGCGGACGCGGCGGGGCAGGCGGCGCGCCGGGTGCGGCGCCGCAGACGCTTGGCGTGGGCGCTAATATCAACTCCGCCCAGGCGGCGGTCATCGCGAACCAGATGCTGGCGAACCTGCCGCCGGAGGTGCTGGCGGCCGCCGCCAACGACCCGCGCGGCGCGGCGATCCTCAATGCCCTGGCCAGCGGCAATATCGGCGATGTTCAGGCCCTTATCACCCAGGCCGGCGGGACGGGCGGCGTCCTCGCCCGGCCGATTGGGGCGCCGGGACAATAGTCAGTGACCGGGCTTAGCGGCCGCGGGCAGGAGAGACCGATGGCTCGACAGGTCTTGAAGGTAATCCTCGCGGCGGCGGCTGCGGCGGTGCTTGCGGTCCCTGTGCAAACCCTGGCCCAGACCGCTTCTGACCCGCTCGCGGGCGTGGCGTCCGAAATCAGCGCAGTGCTCGACGCGGCGACCAGGCCCCGGCTGGTGCTGAACCAATCGGAACATGGGGTCAATGTGCGGCGGGAACTGTCGGTCGGCGAGGTTTATCGCGACGGCTGGCGACTGGCCGGCGTGGCGGGCGGCAAGGTTACGTTTCGCAAAGGCGTGGCCGAGCGAACGATCGTACTGCCGGACAAGGTCGCCGAACCGCCGGTCGCCGCCCTGGCCCATCTGACCGGCCCGGTGAGCCTGACCAATTCGCTGGTGGGCGGCACGCCGGGAACACACGGTCTGACCTCGGTCAGCGCCGCGGTGACCGCCGGCGACGCCGATGCGGCCCGGGCCCTGGGCGGGGGACCGGAAGACATTCTGGCCGCGATGATGGTCAAGTCCCAAAGGACAAATGACGGCAAGCTGGCCTTCCTGCAGCAGTTCGAGGACACCTCGGACGGCTCGACCATCACCGATGGCGAAATGAACGGCCAGCCGGGCCTGGTCAAATTGAATGCCGACGGCCAGCCCGTGGCCATTGTTTCGGGCGCGAGCACCCTGACCATCAACCGTCCTTCGCCGGCGCCCTGACGCCGCCTCGCCCGCCTGGGCTAAATCTCGGCCGGGCGCCAAGCCTCCCTCTTGACGAGATTGACAAAAAAACGCCACTTAAACGAAAGCCACTGGACGGGTCAGCCTGAAGATCAGCCGTCTTGGATCAAGCCGTTGAGCGCCGGGCTAACACTTTGACCGTTATCCGGGATAGTTGACGTCGGTCGAGAACCAGACTCCACTCATACGGAAGCCTACGCAGGGGTTACAGATGTCGCGCCCGGTTCAACGACGCGTTTGCCTTGCGGTGATGGCTCTGGCTCTGGAGCCGTTCAGCGTCACGCTGGCGTCAGCGCAAGGGGCGCATGACCCGCTGGCGCACCTTGCGGCCGATGTGGCTGCGGTCTTCGATGTGCAGACCAATCCTCGGCTGATGCTGGCTGAAACCGATCACGGCGTCAGCAGTGTGCGCCTGCTAGCCATCGGCGATGAGTACCTCGACGGTTGGCGCGTCGCCGCAATCACCGGCGCGAGGATTACCTTGCGAAAGGGCCGAGGAAGCTACGCTGTCACCCTGACCGGCCGCACTCAGGTGGTCACCGGCCAACCCGGCGTATCGGCGGCGCCGGGCGCCTTGACCAACGCGGTCATCGGCGGGGCCACCGGGATGGCGGCTGAAGCAAACAGACGGGTAGCGTTGTCGCAAGCCATGGCCACGGGCGATGTTGGCCAGGTGATAAGGCTTGGCGGGACCGTCCTGGATGTCTTTATGGCTACCCAGCCACGCTCGGCGATTCTGGCCGAGATTGATCTTAGCACCGTCCGCTACATCTGGTCGGGAGATCAGATCGCCATCGGTTGGCGGCTTCGGTCCGGCGAAGAAGGGTTCTCAAACAATCCGGCCTTCCAGACCTACGTTCCGCCGGGAGGACTGGCGAGCCTGCCCAGGTTGAACGAAGGTGTCTGGCCGCCCGAGCCATAATGGCGAACGGTGCTGAAGAGACGGCCTTGCGCCGCCACGTCGCCGCTGATTAGCTGGTGGCGACTTAAATTTTTCAGATGAGGACACCGCCATGGCCAGCGTAGACGGAACCTGGGACGTCACCGTGAATTCGCCCATGGGGGCGCAGAGCATCAAGTTGACGTTGGCCTCGGAAGGCGGCGTGGTGACCGGCATGCTGGCCGGCGCCATGGGCTCGACGCCGGTTAAAAACGGCAAGGTCGACGGCGACAATGTCTCGTTCGAGGCTCAGATCACCGAACCCTTCCCGATCAGCATCGAAGTCTCCGGCACGGTGGCCGGCGATGCGATCAGCGGTCATGTGAAAACGCAAGGGTTCGGCTCGTTCCCGATGAAGGGCACGCGGGCCTAAAGGGGCTTACGCGGCCTTCACTTTCGGCGCCGTCAGCATATCGCTGATCTGATGGGCCGGGACCGCTTTGCTATAGAGGAAGCCCTGTTCGCGGTTGCAGCCTGCGGCGACCAGCCGACTGTGCTGTTCGGTGGTCTCGACGCCCTCGGCGATGATCGACAGGTTGAGCGCGCGGGCCAGTTTGATGATCGCCTTGACCACGGCGTCGGCTTCCAGGTCGATGCCCAGGTTGGAGACAAAACTGCGGTCGATTTTGATCTTGTCGATGGGAAAGCGCCGCAGATAGGCCAGGCTGGAATAGCCAGTGCCGAAGTCATCCAGGGCCAGGGTGAAGCCCATGCCTCGCAGCCGGGTTAGCGTGTTGTGGGTGTCTGCATCATCAGCCAACAGCATGCCTTCGGTGATTTCCAGCTCGATCTGAGTGGCCTGAACCCGCGTTTCAATCAGAAGCTGCTCGATCCGGTCTGCGAAGTCGGCCATGGCCAGTTGCCGGGCCGAGACATTCACCGCCACCTTCAGGCCCGGCCAGTTGTGACTGTCAAAGAAGGCTCGGCGCAGGGTGAACATGCCGATCTCGTCGATCAGGCCGCAGTCCTCGGCGATGGGAATGAAATAGGACGGCGAGACTGCGCCGCGGGTCGGGTGGTTCCAACGCAGAAGCGCCTCGACGCCGAACATCTTGCCGCCCTGCATTTGGGGCTGGTAGGCCATGACGAACTCGCCGCGCGGCAGGGCCTGGCGTAGGTCCGCCTCGACGGCCCGGCGAATGCGCAGGGCCTGATCCATCTCCGCCTCGAAGAAGCAGTACTGGCCACGCCCCGCCGCCTTGGCGCGATAGAGCGCCACATCGGCCTGGCGCAGGGCCTCTTCGCCGTCGAGCCGTGTGTCCGTCACCACGGTTACGCCCACGGAACCGGCCAGATGCACCTGTCCGCCTGACAGATCGGCCGGGCCGTTGAGCGCGTCCAGAATGCGGTTGGCGACGGCGATGGCGCCTTTCGGTCCGCCGTCGTGGACGATGGCGAATTCATCCCCGCCCAGCCGGGCCAGGGTGTCGACCGTGCGGCATACCGAGCGCAGACGCTTGGCCGCCTCAATGATCAGCTCATCGCCGCACTGGTGGCCCAGGGTGTCATTGACGTCTTTGAAGCGGTCCAGATCGATGCACAGAACGGTGACCTCGCCCTTGCCGCGGCGCAGTTGCTCCACGGCGACATTTAGCCGTTCGGTAAAAAGCAGACGGTTCGGCAAGCCGGTCAGTGCGTCGTGGTGGGCCATGTGCGTGGCCCGCGCCTCACTGGCCACCAGGCTCCTGGCGGCCTTGCGTGCGCGTTGGAACAGGACGATCGCCGCGCCGCCGAGCAACAACACGACCGCCAGCATAAGCGGCAGAGCCTTGCCCATCAGCACCGTACCCGGCATTTGCGGCGTCCACACCAGGGTGGCCACGACCAGGCCGGACCCATCCTTCAACGGCGCGATGGCGCGGCCTTTGACAGACGCCGGGCCCGGAACCAGTCGAAGGCCGGACAGGTCGAACCGCTCGCCGATCTGAGTCAGAAAGGCTGAATCGAGCGTATTGACGGTGATCACAATCGGGGCGCGGTCGCCCTTGGGAAACGCCTTGCCGAAATCAGGTTCGACCAGGGTGGCCGAGACCACGGCGATGTCGTCGCCGACGCGGACGATCTGGCTGGTCTGGATGGGTTTGGCGATCATTGCCTTGGATTCTTTGCGGACCAGGAAAGGGCCGCGGCGCGCCTCGCCCTGACGCACGGCGCCTATCAAGGCGCGCGACTGCGCGGCGACCAGGCCATAGGTGTCGGCGCCGACGGTCTCTCCGTCCTTCATCGCGTAGAGTGGCCGGTCCTGGGCGTCGACGACGAAGGCGCGTTCGAACCCTGCCGTATTGTTGAAGAACTGGCCGATGTTGGTTGCGGCCCAGGCCGCGTCATAACGGTTGTCCAGGTGCTGGATGGCGTCGTCCCACACCACCTCGGCGGCGACGGAATGCTCCATCTCGCCGATCGACTGGCGCATGCCGCTGGTGACCAGGGCCTGTTCGCGGTTTTTGGCGTTCTGGTCGACTTCGTGGGCGCCCAGAAACAGAGCGGTGACGACGGCGGCGCCCAGCAGGGCGACAAGCACCGCCAGCGGTCCAAAGACCTTCAGGCCATTTCTGTCTGTCGGGCTCATCGGATTCAATCCATCAGCGGTAGAGCCTGCGTAGGCTTTGCGTAGCTAACGGCAGGCTAACTGCCGGTGTGGCGTTACGCCGCAGCTCAATGTGGGCAGGCGTGCTGCGCGATTGGCTTTCGTCCCGCGCTCCGATAGATCAGCGCACCATGCAATTGCCCCAGGCCCGTCTCGATCAGGTGCTCGACCGCTTCCGTCAGGTGGAGGCGCGCATGGGCGCGGCCACGGACGGGACCGAGATCGTCAAGTTGTCGAAGGAGCATGCCGAAATCCGTCCGGTCGCCGAGGCGGTGCTGGCCCTGGAAAAGGCGCGCGGCGAACTGGCCGACCTGAAGGAAATGGCCGAGGGCGACGATCCCGACATGGCTGTCATGGCCAATGACGAATACCACGCCCTCAAGGAGCGCATGCCCAACATCGAACGCGATGTGGCCTTGCTGCTGGCGCCTGGCGACGCCGACGAAAAGGCCTCGGCCATCCTGGAAGTGCGCGCTGGCGCCGGCGGCGACGAGGCGGCGATCTTCGCCGGCGATCTGTTCCGTATGTACAGCCGCTATGCCACGACCAAGGGCTGGCGGGTCGATGTGGACAGCATCTCCGAAGGCGAGATGGGGGGCTTTAAGGAAATCATCGCCACCATTACCGGCGATGGCGTGTTCGGACGGCTGAAGTTCGAGAGCGGCGTGCACCGGGTCCAGCGCGTCCCGGCCACCGAGGCGCAAGGCCGCGTACACACCTCGACCGCAACCGTCGCGATCCTGCCGGTGGTCGAGGATTTCGACATCGTCATCAATGACGCGGATCTGCGCATCGACACCTACCGCTCGTCCGGGGCCGGCGGCCAGCACGTCAACAAGACCGACTCAGCCGTGCGCATCACCCATCTGCCGTCTGGCATCGTGGTCACCTCGTCGGAAAAGAGCCAGCACGAGAACCGGCGCAAGGCGATGGCGAACCTGAAAGCCAAGCTCTACGATTCGCAGAAACAGGCCCTCGATAGCGCCCGAGCCGGCGACCGCAAAAGCCAGGTCGGCTCCGGCGACCGCGCCGAGAAGATCCGCACCTACAACTATCCGCAAGGCCGCGTCAGTGACCACCGCATCAACCTGACGCTCTACAACCTGCCCAAGATCATGGAGGGCGAGGCGCTGGACGACGTGATCGAGCCGCTCATCGCCGAGGACCAGGCCGAGCGTCTGGCGACGCTGGAAGACGAGTTCGGCTAAGCTTTCTCGCCGTGGCGCCGGGCCCGATGTGCTGCCCGCGGCGCCATCCGGCCGGTCCGCACCGGAACCTATTGTCGCCAGCCGGGTTCCCGTGGTGGCCGTTCGACGGACGGCGCGCGCGTAAGGTCCACATTTCAATGGCGAGCAGTAGCGGGGCGAAGGTTATCTATGACTTCGGCTCCAACAACGGCGACGATATACCGTACTACCTGCTAAAAGCTGATCAGGTCATTGCGGTCGAAGCCAATCCCGAGCTGTGCGATCTGATTCAGTCCCGTTTTCAGGGCGATATCAATTCCGGACGGCTGGAGATCGTCAACGCAGTGCTGACGGTCGATGACGACGAGACCTACGCGCCGTTTTATATTCATCGCACCAACCATGTTCAAAGCCAGTTTCCCAGGCCCCGCGAGGCCGATATGCACCTCTATGACGAGGTCCGGCTACCATCACGAAATGTCGTCTCCATCATCGAAAAATTTGGCGCGCCCTACTACATCAAAATCGATATCGAACACTACGACCAGGTCATCCTGAAGACGATCTTCGACCACGGAATCCGCCCCCCCCACATGTCCGCCGAATCCCATTCGGCTGAAGTTTTCGCGCTGATGCTCGCGGTTGGCGGCTATCAGTCGTTCAATCTGGTTGATGGCGAGTCGGTTTCTACCTGTTACGGGGAGGCGGCCATCCAGACCGAGCATGGATCTGAGCATTACGCCTTTCCATTTCACTCGGCGGGACCGTTCGGCGAGGACATCGCCAGCCCGTGGCTGACGCCGGATAATTTCCTGTACCTGCTCGCCTTCGAGCATCTCGGCTGGAAGGACATCCATGTCTCCAACGTGATTCCGGCCGATCCGACCGTGAAGCCCTACATGAAATCCTATTTCCGCAAGGCGCTGATCCGCAAGGGCAAGGCGTTGTTGGGGATGAGCTGAAACCCGCCCGTCAGGCCGCGGCCGCGGGCAAGGCGAACAGCCCGTCGCACCAGCCCAGCATCCCGTTGCGGTAATTGCAGCCGTGGATGGCCGCCAGGCTGTAGCCACAGTCGTGCATGAAGGCGCCAGTAACGCACGACGGACCCAACAGGTTGGCCTGGCCTTGCATTGATCGGCGCCGGGCGTGGTGTTACCGAGCCTGATCGGCAGCACGTTCGGGGGAGTACAGCGGTGTCCGCGGTCCTATGTGAGATCCGCACACCGACCTATAACCGGCCCCGGCTGCTGGAACGGGCCTTGCGGTCATTGCAGGCGCAAACCCATACCGGCTGGGTTTGCCGGGTGTTTGACGATTCCACCGATGAGGCCGCCGCCAGCCTGTGCCGGGCGCTGAACGATCCGCGTATTCTCTATACGAAAAACCCGGCTCGGCAGGGCGCGCGCGGCAATATCGACCAGTGTTTCGCCAGGGCCGGACTGCCTGGGTCGACCCACTTCTTCGTGCTCGAAGACGACAACTATGTTCTGCCGCAATTCATCGCCGCCAATCTCGCCACGATGGCTCAATCCGACGCGCCGGTGCTGCTGCGCAACCAGCGCAAGGAGGCTTACGCGCCGGACGATGCGGATGGCCCCTTGCTGGACGAGACCTGTCTGGAGGGGCTGTTCACCGAAGGCTGCTGGCCGGCGACCCTGGCGCGCACCGGCCTGCTGTACGGGATCGGTCTTTCGAACGGCGGCCTGTTCTGGAGCGCGGCGGCCAGATCGGATTTTGAAACCCGGCTTGTGACTTCCAATCCGGCTCTGGACGAATATCTGCGCGCCTGGTTGATCCGCGACAGGGTTCACGTCGCCATGCACCCGCTGGCGGTGTGGCGGGACAATGGCCCGGACTCCAGCCGCCCGACGCAGGGGACCATGGGCGTCTTTCTGCGCAACCAGCGCGCCCTGCAAAAGCTGCGGCGCGCTGTTTATGACGACGCGATCGCCGCCGCCGGGCCCGAGGCGGTGACCGGCGGTCATCTGGCTGTCCCTGCCGCCGATCGCGAAGCGGCCCTGGCCCGTCTGGTCCGGCCCTGGCCGGGGCCCGCGGCCTTGCCCCTTGCCCGCAAGTCCAACCTGATTGCCAAGGGCGTCCTGCTATCAGCGGCGCCCTGCGTGCCGGGAATCGCTGCATTTATGAGGGCCCGGCCGCTCGAGGCCTGAGAAAATTCGTTTTCGCCCGGCGTTGCGCGGCGCTATGCCCCCGTCATGCCCAGGACACTCGTCAAAGCGTGGAGCAACGCCGGCAGCCGCTTGATGGCTGCGGGTGTCGAGACGCCGGCGATCGACGCGCGGCTGTTGGTCGAGGCGGCCTGTGACGTAACGCGCCTGGATATTGTCACCGACCCGCAGCGGCTGATCGATGACGAGGCGATTGCGCGCCTTGACGCCATGGTCGAGCGCCGCGCCCGCCGCGAGCCGGTCAGCCGCATTCTGGGCCGCAAGGGTTTCTGGAAGATCATGGTCGGCGTCGGCCCGCACGTGCTGTCGCCCCGCCCGGAAAGCGAGGTTATCGTCGAGCAGGTGCTGAACGCCTTTCCCGAGGCCATGGCCTTTTCCGTGCTGGACCTGGGCGTCGGTTCCGGGGCGATCCTGCTGGCGATCCTGGCGGAACGGCCGTCGGCCAGGGGGTTGGGCGTCGACATCTCCGAAGAGGCCCTGGCCAACGCCCGCGAGAACGCCGCCAATCTGGACCTGAATGGTCGCACGGTGCTGCTGCGCAGCGACTGGACAGCAGGCCTGGACGACAACGCCTTCGACGTTGTGGTCTCCAACCCGCCCTATATCGAAACGGCGGTCATTGAGACCCTGGATCCAGAGGTGCGGGAATACGATCCCAGGATGGCGCTGGACTGCGGACCGGATGGTCTTGACGCCTACCGCCTGCTGGCCCCGCAGATCATGCGAGTGCTGAAGCCGGGCGCGCCGTTCTTCGTCGAGATCGGATCTGAGCAGAAACAGGCCGTCGGGGCTCTGTTCAGTCAAGCCGGCGCGACGGGCGTTGCGACCATCCAGGACCTGTCGGGCCGCGACCGGGTCGTGACCGGTCACAAGAAACCCCTTGGAATCCCGGGCGGGTTTGGCTAGATCAGGGTGTCTCCATCAAATCGCGACGGACCATCCGACGGAACGGATGGCGCTGCGAGACGCCAGAAAAGGCGTCAGAGCTTGGCGGAAGACAAGGAATCACTTCGTTTTTGAGGACCATGGATCGGCGCCCGCCAAAGGCAACGATCTCCAGAATTCCAGAAAACCAACGGCCGGCCCGCATCCGAGGGCCCAGGACCACGGACGCATATGAGAGACTTCAAGGGTATGAAACGGCAACGCGGTCGCAATCGCGGCGGCGGCGGCAGCGGCAACAAACCGCAGCAGCACAACGCAAACCGCGCGTTCGATTCCAATGGTCCCGAGGGGATCAAGGTGCGCGGCAACGCCCAGCATGTCTTCGACAAGTACCAGCAGCTGGCCCGCGACGCCTCCAGCGGCGGCGACCGGGTTCTGGCCGAGAACTATCTGCAGCACGCCGAACACTATTTCCGCCTGATCCGCGCCACCCAGCCGAACCGTGCCATCACCGACATCGTCGGGCGCGACACCTTCTCGTCCGGCTATGACATCGATTTCGAGGACGAAAGCGGCGCCCAGGCCTATGCCGAGGTCGAACAGCCGGAAGTCCAGCAGAACGATCAGAACGGCCAGGGCGGCCAGGACGGCAACGGACAGCGCAATCAGAACGACCGCTATCAAAGCGATCGCAATAATGGCGGCGGCGGTGATCGTCCGCGTTACGACAACCAGAACCGCAATCGCGATGACCGGCCGCGGGATGATCGTCCCCGCGACGACCGTCCCCGCGACGACAATCAGAACCGCAACCGGGATGACCGGCCCCGTGACGACCGCCCGCGCGACGAGCGTCCCCGCGAGGAAGGCCAGAACCAGAACCGCAACCGCGACCGCTATGAAGGCCGCCGCAATCGCGACGACCGCCCCCGCGAAGAGGCGCGCGATCCGCTCGCTGTCGTCGAGCCGCAGGCCACGCCCCTGCCCAAGGCCGAGCCGGAAGTGCGCCAGGAACCGGCGCCCCGTCTGCGCTCTAGCGAAGGCGACGAAAGCCACGCCCCGGCCTTCCTGAGGGTCCGCCCGCAGATTCCGGCCGCCGCCGAGCCCGCCGCGGAAGAGGCCAAGCCGAAACGCCGCCGCACCAAGGCCACGGACGCTCCGGCGTCAGAAGAAGCCTAGGGATTGACGAAAATTCCCTTCTCCCCTTGCGGGAGAAGGATTTTCGCTTGCTCAATCTTGTCTGTGCAAATCGCTCAGGCTTGGCCTAGTCTCTCCCAAAATAACAAAACGCCTTTGGGGGAATCGCCATGACCGACAGCTTCACACTGGACCGCCGCGCTTTGATCGCCGGCCTGGGCGCCGCCGCGGCCGTCGCGCCGTCGTTTGCCCAGGCCTCGGCCAAGGCCTATCCCAACCTTGCGGCCTTTCTCGACAAATATGTCGACGGCAAGCAACTGGCCAATTGCGTAGTGGCGGTGGCGCGCGGCCATGAGCCGGCCGAGTTCTTCCAGAAGGGGACGATCGCGCTGGATTCCACGGCGCCGGCCAACCGCTCCAGCATCTACCGCGTCTATTCCATGTCCAAGCCGATCACCGGCGCGACCTTCATGACCCTGGTGGAGAAGGGCGTCCTGCATCTGGACCAGCCGATCTCCGACATCCTGCCTGAGTTCGCCAATCCCAAGGTGATGATCGACGGCAAGCTGGACAATGTCCGGCCCGCCAGCGGCCCGATCCTGATGCGTCACCTGGTCACCCATACCTCGGGCCTGTCCTACGGCATCAATCGCGGGACCCTGGCCACCGCCTATAACGCCTATGGCCTGGGCGCCGGCGGCCGCTCGGTCGCCGCCGGCAAGGTGCGCGACAGCGATGTCTATCCGCCGGCGCGGGATCTGGAGACCTTTGGGCGCAGGCTGGCCACCCTGCCGCTGGATTCCGACCCCGGGACAAAGTGGCAGTATTCGGTGGGCCTGGATTTGATGGGCCTGATCATCCAGCGCGCTTCGGGCATGCCGTTCTACGACTATATGAAAAAGGCCATTCTCGATCCGCTGGGCATGCACGACACCGACTTTGTGGTCATGGGCTCGAAGAAGGACCGGCTGACCAGCGTCTATTCCGGCGCTGGCGGGACCTTGCGCGTCAATGACGACCGCAAGAACAGCCCGTTCAGCCGGGACCGCGACCTGCCTTCAGGCGGCGGCGGCCTGACCTCGACGGCGGCTGACTACATCAGGTTCTGCCAGATGCTGATGAACGGCGGATCGCTGGGCGGGGTGCGGGTGCTGAAACCCGAAACCGTGCTGGTCGAGCGCACCAATCACGTCGATCCCAGCGTCGAAATGAAGGGCACGCTGGCCGGCGAAGGCAATGGTTTCGCCGTGGCCATGCAGGTGCTCGGCAAGGCGTCGTCAGCGGGCGAGGGCGCGGGCACCTTCGGCTGGGACGGCGCGGCCGGGACCACCATGTGGATCGACCCGGTCAACAAGGTCGCCGTCGTCGGCATGATCCAGATCCAGGGTGGCGGCGCCAATATTCACGCCCCCCTGCGCGAGGCGATCTACAAGGATTTTGCAGCGTTGGGAGCGCACAAGAAGGCGTAGATGGATCGCGGCCATTGCGTCCTTCGAGACGCCCGCAGCTTCGCTTCGGGCTCCTCAGGGTGACGAGCAATTTGAATGCGACGGTCTCTCGTGCCGCCAAACCGTCTTCGTCATCCTGAGGAGCCCGCGTGAGCGGGCGTCTCGAAGGACGCACTAACCCTTGTGTGGCCATCGCGCCACACCTACATCCCGGGCGGCGCGAGTTGTGCTTGATCAAGGCAACGCGGGCCATGTCGTCGCCAATTCGGGACAGCCATGAATATTGAACTCTACTCCGATCGCGCCAAACAGGCGATCCAGTCGGCCCAGTCGCTCGCGCTCGCGCGCGGCCACCAGCAACTGGGGCCGGAACATCTGTTGAAAGTCCTGCTCGAGGAAAAGGACGGGCTTGCCCGCGCCCTGATCCAGACGGCGGGCGGGCAGCCTGACGAGGCCATGACCGGCGTCGAGGCCCTGCTGGCCAAGACCCCGCGGGTCGAGGGCGGCTCTGGCCAGCTTTACATGAAACCCGAAGCAGCCCGCGTGTTCGCCGCCGCTGAGGAAGCCGCCAAGAAGGAGGGCGACGCCTTTGTCACCACCGAGCGCCTGTTGTGGGCGATCTCGAAAGATGGTGGCGAGGTCTCCGAAGTCCTGAAAAAGGCCGGCGCCACCGCCAAGGGCCTGGAAGAAGCCGCCAAAGGCGTCCGCAAGGGTAAGACCGCCGATTCCGCCAACGCCGAAGAGGGCTATGACGCCCTCAAGCGCTACGCCCGCGACCTGACCCAGGCGGCCCGGGACGGCAAACTCGACCCGGTCATCGGCCGCGATGAGGAAATCCGCCGCACGATCCAGGTCCTGGCCCGGCGCACCAAGAACAACCCGGTGCTGATCGGCGAGCCCGGCGTCGGCAAGACCGCCATCGTCGAAGGCCTGG